>VGZN01000131.1 GCA_016872635.1 Planctomycetota bacterium
AAAAAGGTGGCTTCTTTAAGGATGAGGTGAACAACGTATTGGAATCGATTTCCTGTGCTGCAAGAACGCCACGTCCTAGAGGTCCGATAACACCGCTTGCGTGGGCTTCATCTGCGATTCCGATGGCGTTGTATTGTTCGCACAATTGGTCAATGCGTGCGATCGGCGCGATATCTCCATCCATGCTGAACACAGTATCGGTGACAACGAATGCAAATCGATGTTGGGTTCGATGCTCCGTCAATAATTGTTCAAGAGCGTGGGTATCCGCATGAGGGTAGACGATGACTTTGGCGCGAGAGAGTTGGCAGCCATCGATCAAGCAAGCGTGGTTCAACGCATCCGATAGAATGAGGTCCTCCTGCGAGGCCACTGAACGAATAGTGCCGACATTCGCCGCATAGCCACTCGAAAAGACCAAGGCAGAATCGGCGCCTTTCCAGGATGCGATTTGGTGGACAAGGTCTTGGTATTCGGGGCCGGCTCCGCAAATCAGGGGGCTCGCACCACTTCCCACTCTAGGTTGAGCTGCCGCTGACAAAAAACGTCCGCGGACCTCTGGGTGCCATGCCAGGCTCAAATAATCGTTCGAGCCGAAATGGACCAAACGTTTCCCGTTACGTTCGATCATGGTGGCGGAGATCCCCTCGGAAGGTACCAAGCATCTCCATAGGTTTGCTTGCATTCGGGACTGTAGCCCAGTCGCGAGATGGGACCAAAAGTCCGATTTTGACGATTTTGACTCGGTCATGGGTTCAAACGGGATTTGTTCGGGAAAATGATAATCGGCCGGGGAATAATACATGCATCCCTGCTTGGAAGAATACTGCTTCGAATAATACTGGTAAAATAAGGTTGGGAGTCGTTTCGAATCGATGTCGTAACAGCGCCATCCATGAACCGCATATAATCGTCCGTTAACTAGGTACTAAACTTCTACGAGACCCCATGCACGTCACGGATCATCGAGTACTAATCACCGACGATGACGTTGCCTTTCGGCACACACTAGACGAGGCGTTGACTCGCCGAGGCTACCGCACTTGTCTAGCCGCAGACGGGATCGAGGCGTTGGACGTGATCGAACGCGGCAACATCCACTTGGCATTGTTTGATGTCCACATGCCCAGGCTGGACGGTTTGCGGGCCTTGGAATCGGCTCGAACGCTTGCCCCGGGGCTGCCTTGCATTCTGATGTCGGCAAAATTAGATGAGAGCATATTGAGCAAAGCGAGGCAATTGAATGCTGAGCATGTGTTGACCAAGCCCATATCGTTATCGGCCTTGGTCGATTGCGTCCGGAGTTTGCTAGACCGGGTCTACGGGCGCAACGCCTGAACACATCGTTGTTGTTTGGCTGGGTTACCTGCGGCGGCGGGTATCGAATTTGGGGTTGGCCATGACCCAACCGATGGCCATACCAGTAACGAGTCCACCCAAATGAGCGAAGTTCGCCATTTGCAAACCGCCTGCTTTCCCGGTGACATCCCCGGCGAAGCCGAGAACCAAGATGATGCCTACCATGAGGTAAGATTGTGGAGACATGGAGAATCCCAGATCTCTTCGAAGGTAGGTTTTGACAGCGATATAGCCGAACAACCCCATGATGACGCCAGAGATTCCAACGAAGTTCGGCGAGCCTGAGAGCCCTTGAACCCCGAATAGATTCTCCGGAAGTAAGCCTTGGAGTAGGTGTGAGCCCATCGCGAACAGAAGGATTAGGATGGCATATCGGACGGAGCCCTCAAGTCTCTCAGTGAGTCGGCCGAGAGAAACGAGAGCCAACATGTTCATCAATAGGTGAAGGGGGTCACCGTGCAAGAACATGGGGGTGAATATTCGCCACCATTGAAATTGCTTGAGAGACACGGCAGGGTCGCCGGTCATAGCGTATTTGTCCATGTCGACAAATTTCAGTTGTTTATCGATCGACGTCCCCAACCGGTTGGTTGGCTCTGGGCGAGAGAATTGCGAGAGCAAGCTCAGCACGGAGCAAAGGATGACGAGTGTTAGTGTCAGCGGTGGAATAGACCCGCCGAACATTGAATTGCGATTGATGTCGCGTGTCGTTTGAATGTTCCGTTGTCTCGATCGGATTTCGTCCTGTTGTTCGCGCAGGATCGTCCGTGCGTCCTTGACGGCTTGTAGGTACTTTGGGTCATCGGGATTGGCCTCGAAATCACGAAGTTCTGCAATCGCTTGTTGCATGCGATCTTCATCTCGAATCCACACTTCCCATTTCGATTTCGAATCATCGGCCGGCTCGACGTGGGTCGAGATGTTTTGGGTTAACAGGTAGGCGACGAATGACTCGGCTCGCGACTGTCCTTCGATCGTTGTCAGACTTCTCATGCGAATTGAAAGGGAAAGGGTATTAGCGGATCCGCCGCAAACGATGGATTGGAACGTAGTACTTGCGATAATTCCGCCCATCGTTGTACCGTGAACCGGACGGATCGGGAACCAAGACGGTCGCCCGAGAGGTAATTCGGTTAACAAATCCTGTCAAACGATGGCCGTTTAGCGAAAACTCAACCCTCGCACCGAGGGGAATGTTGAAATCTTTGGCAGCTCGTTCTTGTTGGGTAACCAATTCGTGCCGATGCTCCGTATGTCCGAATAGGCTCTGTGCGATCCCTTGGAATCGCCCCGCTGCGCAGTCGCTTTGGACCCAAACTAGCATTTCGCACAGATGAATCAACTCGTGTTCGACCACCCGCTGCATGGCGGAAAGTCGGTCTTGGCAAAGAATACCGCAGACCCGATTCTTCTCGCCGGGTTTGCGAAACGACTGGAAGAGCAAGCTGGTAGATAGGGCGATTTCATACCGGGTAACCGCGGGTTTTCCCGTCAGGGTGCGAAACACCTGGCGCGTCGTTTTACCCCCAGCGCGCGTCATGCGAGAACTGAGTCGAAACGAGAGTCCATACGACCGAGCGAGTGGCAGACAGAGACCACCCAAAAAAAGACGATCGTACGCTTCCGCCATGCACTCAAGGTCCTGCCGAGAGATTTTGCGAAAGTTGGCATGGTCCAAGGTTGTCGATTTATCGAGCACCAGTTGCGCGATGTGGGACTGCCTATCCCGACGGTCTTTCCAGTGATGTGTCGGAGCGCACAGGAGTTGGGCAAGACGGGTCTGGTAATCTCGACGCGTAGACTGGTCCGTTCGAACGGTTCCTTTGGTTCCCGTCTGCATCCAGCTGGACAGGTTCGAGATTCCCGCACGTTTGCTCACGCATCATTCCCCTAAATAAAGTTTCTAACCTGTGCAAAATATACCATAGCACACGAGTTTGACGCACTGCCGAATCGGCGGTTGGAAGGTTATATTGGTCCACAGCCAACCGTGCCAATCAGATTGTGAGGTCGGATCGTGCGTGCCCATCGATCCGCACGACGATACTGATTTTTACGAATCCACTTTACTGTCCTGCGAAAATACTTTTCCAAGATGCGTATCTTCCTCGCTTTCCGTGCCTTCTTTGCCGCGTTATTTCGTGCGGATTCCGCCAAGCGAATTCAAGATGCACTAGCGGGCAATGGCAGCCCTGCAAACGCAAGTCCGACGAAGAAGCTTGCCACCGATCCAACTGCAAGTAAGGGTTCCAAGCCCCCAGGAACGGTGTTGACGCAAAATGAGCGAGCACCGAGCAACATAGCCCGAAGCAGCCAAGGTCGAAACGACGCGATAACGCTGCTGGCTGTTCTTCAACGCGATGCCCGGTTATTGGATTTGATCCACGAGTCCTTAGATGACTACACGGATGAGCAAATCGGTGGAGCCGCTCGTAATGTTTTGAGGGATACACGCAAAGCGTTGGAAAGACTCTTTGATTTGAAGAGCTTGGTGGAAGTCGCGGAGGGCGACAGGATTGAAGTCCCATCCCAGGCATCCCCAATTCGATGGCGTCTTTTGGGAAGTGGGGTAAACAGTACAAACGAGGCTGGAAGTTTGCGCGGAACGTTGGTGCATGCAGGATGGATTGCCACCAAAGCGGATCTGCCGACTTGGACAGGGAAAAAAGAGGACGTCCTGGTGGTTGCTCCTGTCGAGGTCGAAGCTGGGGCTTGATCCGCCGGACGGTGAAAATGGGGAACTCAAACACCACTGATATTCCGGCAGGATATGTTGCTACCCATCATGTCGCTGTCCAATCCTATGCCCGTTTGCATTTTGGGCTGATGGAGATTTGTCCCGGCGAGCCGAACTGCTACGGTGGGCTCGGCATGATGGTCGATCGACCGGTAACTATCCTCTCGGGCCGTACGGGGACCGTGGAATGTATCGAAGACGTCCGCATCGATGCCACCGATTACTGGGCTGCTCGAGTCCGACAGGTACTTCAACATCGGATTGCGCATTCGGAAGCATCCAATCGCTCAGTAGGAATAATGATTCCCTTGCGAGAGATTCGAGTGTTTCATGCTCCCGAAGCCCACGTGGGATTGGGTTCAGGAACCCAGTTCGCCTGTTCGGTCACTGCCCTTCTTGCGGCGGCGGAGAATTGCATTTTCCAATCGTCGGGTCGTCTCTCCACGGAGGCGGGTGAACCTGTCCCCGTTCCGGTTTCATCCCTGTTTTGCGACGTGTCGACGTTGGCGAGTCAAGCAGGACGGGGCAAGCGTTCGTTCATAGGACTTCAAGGGTTCCTCGATGGCGGCATGGTGCTCGACTTGGGCATTCAATCTTCACACGCAGGAACAACCATGCATCGAACTTCGACCCATCCTTTTCCGAGTTCCTGGCGAGTCGTCTTGACTTGCGATCGATCGTATGTTGGGGAATCAGGGGATAAGGAAGTTGCAATGTTCCACGCGTGTGCAAAGCAGCCCAATCCATTTCGCGAACAGATGCTTTGCACTGTATACGAAGATCTTTTCCCCGCGATGGAGGCAGAGGATTGGAGCACTTCGAGCCGAGCGATCGGGCGGTATGGAACGATGGCGGGTGAAGTGTTTCGTCCCCTTCAGGGAGGCATTTACCGATCCGAAAGAATTGCTCGCACTGTTGCAACGTTGCAACAATTGGGATTCAAAGGGGTTGGGCAATCGAGTTGGGGCCCAACGGTCTTTGCGATCGCCCGTGACGATGATCAAGCGGCATGGCTTTGCGAGCGATTGCAAAAGCAACTTGATTCGGCTGTGACGACTGTGATAGCTCGTTCTGCAGCGGGCGCTTTCTATGAATGCGGTTCGTCTTCGTTGTGAATGCGTCGCATGTCGAACTCGCGTACTTCTTTGCCGAAGATAGTTACGCATACAACGATGACCAGGGTTGTTAATCCCCCGAGCCAGACGCTCGGAACCAATCCAAGCAAATGAGCGGCAACACCGCTTTCGAGTTCTCCCAATTCGTTGGAGGCTCCGATAAAAACTGAGTTCACAGCTGCAATTCGGCCACGCATGTGGTCGGGCGAATAGAGCCTCAGGATCGATTTTCGGATGACGACGCTCACGCCATCGAGCACACCACTGAGGAATAACGCGGCGCAAGAAAGATAAAAATTTTTGGAGATCGCGAAAACGATCATGCAGATACCGAAGCCAAAGATACTGCTAAGGAGTATTTTTCCGGCATGCGCGCGCGGTGGGAATCGTATACAGAGCAACGCGCAAGTCAAAGCGCCCAGCATCGGAGCCGCGCTGAGTGCCCCGAGCCCAACCGGACCGATGTGCAGGATGTGTTCGGCATAGAGCGGTAGCATCGCAATCGCACCCCCAAACAGAACAGCAAACAGATCGAGCGCCATCGTACTCCACAGCATCTGCCGTCCAAGTACATAACGCCATCCGGCGGAAATCGATTCGAATACCGACTCCCGCGGGGTTGATGGCGAGGATGGTGGGGCCGATCTGCTAGGTAAGGGCTTGGCACCCACTTTCGAGATAAAGACTAAGGCTCCTGCTGCGAAGGCGATACTGCACAGAAACGCGGAGAGGTTGCCGACGTATTGCACCAAGGCACCGGCAAGAAGCGGTGCGAAGACAGCGCATGCATGCCAAACGATGGTCGTCCATGTTGCAGCACTGACCGCCGCAAGCCGAGGAACTATTTGAGCCTCCAAGCTCGGCATGGTCGGTTCCGCAAACCCGCGTGCGACGCCTAAGCAGAACATACAGAAGAAGATCGCGATGAGCATCGAGGAACCCGATAGGTACGACGCGGTCGCCATCCCGCAGGCGGAGAGGAGTTGTAGTGTCAATGTCGATCGGAGCAGATTCCTTCGATCGAGTTTGTCAGCGACGTAGCCACCGATGATCGCAAGACTCAGCGCCGGTATGGCTTGGACGAGGCCGAGCAATCCCAAGTAAAGAGGTTCGTTTGGATATTCTTTCGCGATCGCAAAAGGGGCCCAAAAAAACAAGATGCGAGTGCACATCGTTGCGCATGCATGGGCTCCCATCAATAGTCGAAACTCAGGATAGTCAGTCGCTACATTCGATGGTCGAGGTTGCACCCCCATCTTTGGTACCACTACCCCGGGGGCCCCTGAGCGTGTTTCGGATTCAGGGGTAACGTTTGACATACGATGGATCCGTTTGGGACACGGTGGGAGCGGACGATCGATTAGAGATTCGGTTCGAGGGCTGCAACTCGGTGCTCAGATTGTAAACTCAAATCACAACTGTAAACTCAAATCACAACCAAAGCTTGACCAGATGGTACGTTAGCATTGCGCCGAGGTAAGCCAGTGTGGTCATGTAAACAAACGAAAAGATTGGCCATCGCCATGAATTGGTTTCTCGACGTATCGTCATCAGGGTCGAGACGCATTGTGCGCACAAGGCAAAGAAGACCATGATCGATATCGCGGTCGCCAAGGTAAACACGGGAGTGCCATCGGGCCAGGTAGCAGCCCGCATCTGCGACTTCAAGCCATCGTGCTCCTCGCTGGCTTCACCCCCTAACGCATAGATTGTTCCAAGGGTTGCGATGATCACTTCACGTGCAGGGAAGGATGCGAGGACTGCGATTCCGATCCTGCCGTCCCAACCGAGCGGCTTGACGATCGGCTCAAGTGTATGGCCGGCGATGCCGAGATAACTCCCCTCGATCAAGCGGCTTCGCTCGCGATTGATGGAATCCTCTAATTGAGCGATCGTCTCGGAGTTGCTTTCGGGGGCGAGTCGCAATGCCTCTAGCTCGGTGAGCGACTTGTCGACCGTCGCGTGGCTCATCGGGAAATAGGCGGCGGCCCAAACCAAGACCGACGTGATGAAAATCAAAGTTCCTGCGCGCGAGATAAAGGAAAGGATACGTTCCCAAACGCGAGCGACAATCACTCGCCAGCTGGGCCATTTGTAACTGGACAATTCCATGATGAAGGTCGACGTTTCACCACGGAAGCAAAACCGTTTGAGCAGCCACGCTACAGGAATGGCAACCAACGCTCCCAAAGACTGCATCGCAAATAGCACACATCCCTGAAGGCTTAGCCAGCTTCCTGCATAACGCAAGTCCGGGACAAAAGCGGATACCATGAGCACATACACCGGCAATCGGGCTGAGCAACTCATCAGGGGCGCGACTAGAAGGGTTACCATTCGGTCCTTGCGGTTATCGATGGTTCGGGTGGCCATGATGCCGGGGATGGCGCATGCGAAGGAAGACATTAACGGGAGGAACGACTTGCCACTCATTCCGATGGAAAACATGAATTTGTCCATAACGAACGCAGCCCGCGACATGTATCCGCAATCCTCGAGGATCGCGATGAATAAAAATAGGATTGCGATTTGAGGGAGGAAGATAATGACCGAACCAACGCCTGCGATGACACCATCGACCAGCAGGCTACGGAGTGGGCCTGGTGCCAAGAAACCTTCGACAGTGGCCCCCAACCAGTTTTGAGCTTCATCGATCCAAGCCATCGGCCAGCTAGCCACCAGGGTGATCGACTGGAAGACGAGAAACATCACCGCTACAAAAAAGAGGAGGCCGAACCAACGATGGGTGAGCCATCGATCGATCCAATCACTGTTCGACTTTACGGGTGTTACGGAGCGATTGATCAAGCCGGAAGTTTTTTTCTTGATCCATCCATAACGAGCGCGTGTTTCAAACAAGGGACCTGATACTCCGGCATCGGTCAGTCGATTCTTTGCAGCGGTCAGTCGCTCCGTGAAGGATTTCGTGACAGCTTGCGGAATCACTCGATGCGATAATCCCGCAGCATCGTCGATCAGCAATCGCTGGACTTGAAAGGGATCGACCGTAACACCAACGCTCCGTAGCCAATTAGCCAAGGATTCGGCTTCGGTTCGGAATGCTTCTGGGAAACCATCGCACGCAACCTCGGATGGAATTGGACCCGCTGGCTTCACCTCAACAGAGGAGGACGGCTCTGGCAACAGCGAGGCTGTGGTCCCCACGGCGCGATAAATCTCGCGTCGTAATTGATCGATGCCGGAGCGTTTGGAAGCGCAGGTGGAAACGATCGGAACGCCCAATCCGCGTGAGAGGTTTGGGATATCTACGGTGATGCCACTAGGTTCCACGCGGTCCCACATATTCAAAACCAAAATGGTCGGAAGCCCCAATTCGATGACTTGGCTGAACAGATACAGGTTGCGCTCGATATTGGTTGCATCGACGATAACGACGACGGCGTCGGGACGCCTGACACCGGGCATGTTTCCAGAAAGCACATCGACGGAGACCGCTTCATCCGCAGAGCGTGCCGCCAACGAGTAGGTACCGGGAAGATCGACGATATCGATCTCGCGACTCTCATTGGCGTTGCTGACGTGGTTTTCGCCGTTCGAGGGTTGGGTGGTGGAACGCGTCGCTTCGAGTTTAGGTAGGTGATCACCGGGTTCGGTGCACGCATTTCGATCCGGATACGTTAGCTCTGATTGAGCCAATGGGATCATTCGTCCCGTTTTATGCTCTACGGTAACGCCGGGGTAATTGCCGACGCGTGCCTTGCTGCCGCACAGTGCATTGAACAAACTGCTTTTTCCCGTATTCGGGTTGCCGATCAGCGCGACCGTCGCAGGGGTATGTTTCATGATGCTTTGTCGACTTGAACCCGGGCCGATTCTACTTTCCTCAGGCTGATCCTATAGCCAACGACGGAGTACTCCGTAGGATCCCCCATCGGTGCGCGACCGATCACCTCGATCGTTTCACCAGGAAGAAGTCCCATTTCGAGCAGTCTGGCTGCAATGCCGTCGGAACCCACCACGTCGGCGATCACACCTTTCTCGCCAATTTTGAGTTCGCTTAAAGTCATCCGAGACGGAAGCATAAAAAAGGCGATTCCCGTGGAAAGGAGTGACAGTTGCTCGATGGACGATCAATCCGTTCGAGGACTAAGCCCTCCGTCAGCGATCGATCCCTCGGATTGTAGGGGAGAAAAAGGAGGAGAAGGAAGTTGCAGGAAGGGTCGATGTGAGAAGGTGCGAACTTCGAGTCATGAAACGCAACTTCCGGTGCTTCCAAGGGGCACTGAGACCGGCTACCTGGGGGCGCGAACGTTCGCTCCGTTGGTTGCCACTGGTTTGCATGCCACATCGACGCCAGCATTATCGACTGAGCAAGCATTCGCGACTGGGCAAACGAAAATCTCTGCAGAACCGCCGAGCCTCACGCACATCTTTTTGCCTTCGATTGCCAGCAAGCAGGTTTCGCCTGGGCAGAGCATTCGGATGCGACAGCCACAACGAATACCCATCTCCTCAAGCCGATGAATGTTGGGTTCCTCGCCGGCCAACTCGACGACAATACCCTCACACTCTGGGGAGAGATATTCGATGGGTACTGGCTCTACGGCGGTGGGACTGATCATCAACAGGGCTCCGATGAACTTTTTCTTCATCACTGGTCGTCGGTAATCGTACTTTAATTGAGACTGAATTTCAATAAGGGAAGGCCGAGGGTTTCCTGCAAGACTGGATGATACCCGAATTTTCCCAAATGTTTTTCGCAGTTTTTGATGCGAAAAAAAGTTTTGGAACAGGAGCCTGGGAGGGGAAAACTGGCGTAGGAGCTGAAGAATCCCTGGAATTTGTCAAACTGCTAGGGCTAGGGTGTCGATGGAAAAGGGGAGGTCTACAAATGGCCGGAGAAACCAGGGAACGGTTTCAGGAGATAGGCAAGGAGGTCCGAGGCGGTACTCTTTACCCCTTTTTCCTGATGCGACGCCTTCAGCGGATTTTCTGCCAGGAACTCGATTTTCAAACTGTTGAAATCACACTAGGTTTTGTAAACTCGGACTCCCTGTCCATGGAACCCGGGCGTCTCAAAGGCGTTTTTCCGTCGCTTGTCGGTCCCCGGTAGCACTCCAACACACGCCTAACTCCTTGGGCCCAGCGAAGGCATCGAAGTGCAAAAAGACTTGTCGAGCCAGAAAACGTTTTACGACCGATGGGGGTGGCTGGTCCTCATCTTAAGCTTGTCGTGCGTACCTTTTGCGTACTATGGAGCAGGTCTCGCCGTTCAAAGCAACGTGAACAAGGTCGAAGATTGGCTGCCCAAGTCATACTCGGAGACGGGCGAGCTTTCACGCTTCCGCAAAAACTTTCCTTCCGATCAGTTCATATTGATTAGCTGGGAAGGTTGCAAGCTCGGCGAAGATCCATCGCAACCCGACCAAGATGATCCTCGAATCGCCCAGTTGATTGAGAAGCTCGTTCCGGAGACCGTGGATCCGAA
>VGZN01000132.1 GCA_016872635.1 Planctomycetota bacterium
TGGCATTGGATTCGACGAAGCGAACTACTTGCGGATGGGACCATTTAACGATTATGGCCTTAACGCGGTTGAGGATTCCGTCCAAGGCTGGGTCCGTTTAGCTTCGCAACAAGTCAACGCAGCACCGGATCTCGCGCAGGCGATTTTATCGATTTCGAAGGAGTTCCCGTACGCGGTCACACGGCAGGAGTCCACCAATCTTCCTAAGTTTGCAACAGATCGCTTTCGGGCCGGACGCGAGGTGGTTTTTTATCCGCTTGACGCAAATCGTTGGTGCGCCTCGACCAAACTTAGCAACACAGGGGACTATTTGCAGTTTGGACCTTTTCCTGCCTTCGTAAAAGTAGAGCAGCCTGCGGCCACCACGACTTTGGCAGTCGTTCTGCTCCCAGCAGCACTCGCAATTGCGATGCTCCTAAGGCCAGTGGCAAAGCAACTACGGCAGTTGGAGAGTGCGGCTCAAGCGATCGCGGGAGGCGATCTGGGTGCCCGGGTAGACGAGAAACATATCGGATCGGCACAACCGTTGGCCGCTGCTTTCAACCAAATGGCCGCACGGACAGAGACCATGCTGCGCACGCAGCGAGAGTTGTTGCAAGCGGTGTCGCATGAACTGAAGACACCTTTAGCGAGACTGCGATTTGCCATGGGGTTGGTGGAATTTGCCGGTACCGAGTCTCAACGTCAGGAGCGATTGCAATCGATGGACGACGCGGTCGAGGATTTGAACCAATTGGTCGAAGAGCTGGTTGGGTATATTCGTACCGAAAGTTTAGAGTTAACGCCGAACAAAGAATCGATCGATGCGATCGATGCGATCCAAAGCGCGATTGGACGCGCTAAAGAAATTTCACCAGGGATTGAGTTTCGGTTTGAGAGAGCTGAGGGTAGCGATGACCTCACGATCCATGCAGACCGCAACGCATTCCAACGAGCGATCGGAAATCTTTTGAGCAATGCAGGACGTTTTGCACGTCGACGCGTCTTCGTGCGGGTGGTACCAAGTCCGGATCGAATCGGAAGTTGGCAAAGGCGGCCGTCCGTGCTAGTGGAAGTGGAGGATGACGGACCGGGAATCCCGGTCGAGGATCGAAAGCGAGTTTTCGAACCCTTCGTGCGGCTGAACATAGAAACGAATGACGAGAAAGATCGCCTTCGTGGAGCTGGAGTCGGACTAGGACTGGCTCTCGTGCACCGTATTCTCGAGCAACATGGAGGAGCGGTTGAAGTTGCAGAGGGATGCGACGGTGGATGTGTGATCCGAACGTACTGGGAACCAGGACATTAATCCTCTGGAGTGCTGACGCTGCACTCATGCAACCTTTCCAAAGTGTTGCACGAATGCAGCGTTGAATGAGGGGTTGATGGAGGATTCGAAAGGGGTTGCGGAGCCGCGAGTTCAACTCGCTGTGCTGTTAGCCGCTAGCGATACTCTAGCATGCGAGTCCTTCGACTGGAGTTTCATGAGCTTGGAGCGAGACGCTATGGATCGCTTCTAGAAGCAGTTTTGTTTGCAACGGTCTTTCGATCTCGGAACGAAACTCTTTGATCGGGGGTGTTGCCGCTCCGAATGCCTCTTTCGAGGTGTCGCTCAAAATATAGATCGGTAGGTCGTTGAAACGATGATCCTCCCGAATACGTGCAATCGTTGATAGCCCCTGTCGTCTTGGGATGGCGGCATCGAGCAACACAATATCCGGCTTTCGGTCAAGCATTGCTGCGATTGCTTCCGAGGAGTTGCGTAAGCAACGAACATCCACATGGTTTACTTCTAGAATCTCTGCAATCAAGTTTCGATCCATGGTATTTTCGCAAACGAGCAATACATTCAACGACGCATCGTTCTGCCTATAGTTATACGCAGGCGTTGATTCGGAGACTGTTCGGACCTCGGGTTCCAACACAGGGACCAGTTTCGAAACGATTTTTTGTAATGCCAATTCAGCACGTTGCAGATCACCTCGTTCAAGATGTTTCTCGGCGATGGACATCGCCAGCGAGACGGCATGGATTCGATTGCGCAATTCATGTTGGCGGATGGTTTCGCTATCGTGGCTCGAAGGCGTTCCGCTGTTTCGTTGCGAACGTTTCGGGGTTCGTTTCGCAGAATGGAGTTCCGAGGAATCTCTGGGCGATACATCCTTCGATCGTTCGAGCAACTCGCTCCTGAGAACGCGAATCTCATCGGATGCTTTGACACCTACTTGGACGCGATTGCCATGGATTTTTAAAATCTCGATGGCAAGACCCAATTCAGGGAATGCGATACCATCTCCTGCGCTGCGCGAGAGAATTAACATAGGAGGACCTCTTGTCGATAAAGATTGGTCGAGCTAGCGAACAGCTAGATACGCATCCATGCCGACTGTGTTGCCTTCCTTGGCAACTAAATTAGTTATAACCATGCCGTGGTAGGGGCGTGTGGACGCCCGTCGGGTCAGGAACACGAAAGAGTCCAGAATTTTGAAAAACCTAATCGGCGGTTTGCTAGCTATCGAGCAACACAGGCTTGTCAATTTCCGGCGTGACGGCTTTTGCGGATGTTTTCTCGGTGACCGCGTGGCCCCACGCGACGGGGTCTTGGGCGATCGGAGGCCATGTATTGAAGTGGGTGGGGATCGCCAGTTTGGGGTTCACCAGCGCGATGGCTTCGATGCTATCCGAAGGGCCCATGGTGAACAGGTCTCCGATGGGAACGATGAAGCAATCGACACCTCGCTGCCCGATGAGTTGCATGTCGCTGAAGAGGGCGGTATCGCCTGCATAGTAGATCCTGGTGGAGGGTCGGCCTGCGGCTGTGATTTCGAGGAGCCAGCCACCCGCGGTGCCTCCATAGGAACCGTCAGGCAAGCTCGAGGAATGCAATGCGGTGGTTAGCATCGCGCTACCGAACGCGGTCTTGATAGAACCGCCCAAATTCATACCTACTCCGTTTTGAACGCCGTGGTTCTTTTCCAGCCAGGAAGCGATTTCATAATTCGCGAGGAGTTGTGCTCCGGTTCGATTTGCAATGGAGGCGGCGTCGGCGATATGGTCGAAATGTCCGTGCGAGACCAAGATGTGCGTTGGCGAAAGATCTATGGCTTTAGACTTCGCAACGGGATTTTGGTCGAGGAATGGATCGATCAGGATGTGGCTGTTTGGGGTGTGGATACTCCATGTGGAATGACCGTGCCAAGTGATCGAAATGCCGTGACTCATAGGTTGGTTTCCGAGGCCGAGGGAATAGGAGTGCGGATAGGAATTGCGTTTTAGGGGACCGATCGTTTATCGAGCGATTTCAACGCATGCGAATGATTCTTGCATCGTTAGTGCGTTCGGTCCAGCGACGCTTGAGAATAAAACCTCGGAGGTGCGGAGTTCATCAAAGGGGGACGCGATCGCTTGAACAGAATCAACGATTGGCTCGAAAATTAATCGCTTCGTGCGAACCTTTTTGATCGATGGGCTTGTCTCTTGCATCTATGAAGCATCGAAAAAATACGATCAAGCATAACCCCGCGCTATCGGGATCCCCACAGCCCGGAGATGGTGAGGATCCTCTTTACGACCTGCGAAAGACGCACGGTTCTACGAGCAAATTCGATCGCAAGGCGGCTCAGTTGTGCTCGCAGGTGCGTCACGCGTTGGAGTTCATTATTCCTGACGTTTTACGAGATTCGGACTGGGATGCGATGGTCCTCGATGTCCGTCCAGCACCTAATACGGGACATTTGTTGGTTTTACTTCAAGCCATTGATGGTCTTCATGAAGAGGATTGCCTTCGATTAGAAGCGGCTGTTTTTAAGAAAGCAGGACTGATTCGAACCGCGGTCGCGGGATCGACCCAGCGACGCAAGGTGCCGACACTCACGTTTCGGGTAGTGCCAAGATGAACCAATACCTTTCCAAACTACCGGATGCTTCCGGGATTACCGTCACGGGCGAGGCGACCGGGATCGTCGATTTAGGGGACTCGATCTCACCGATTCAGGTTATCGGAACTGAAGCGATCCGCAACAGCTTTGGAGCAAGCTGAATTCAGCAAGCGATCTCCGCACGGTTGGCTCCTGGCGTGTCGCAAATGGTCCTTAACCCTGATGCGCATTGGGGGCATGGGGTGCCGGTAGGTAGTGTCATGGTATCACCGACACACATTTACCCTGGTCCGGTTGGAGTGGATATCAAATGCTCGATGAGCTTATTGCAGACCGATTTGCCAGCGGAGGCGATCGCTGACCGCCGAGTGCGTCGCGAAATCATTCGAGAGATCGAATCCAAGCTTGCGAGTGGCCGTCGCTCGGCGGTGGGTCGACCGATCACGGAGCAAACTGGGTTTGACGCGGCCGTTCATGGCGCGACCAAAAAGCTTCTCAATACGTTGGGTATCGCACCTCAGTGGGCAGATCGCTGTGAAGACGCCCAGCACACCGCACCGGACGGTTGCAGTGATCCGTTGGCATTGCGTCTCGACAAACACCTTCGAGAGAAAACGGTGAAGGATTTCGGGGCCAAGTGTAAGCAGCTTGGTTCTTACGGGGGTGGTAATCATTTTGGGGAGTGCCAGATTGTCCGAGTCGACGAAGAGTCGCAACCAATCGCACATCATTTCGGCCTCCGGGATCGGTGCGTGGCGTTTCTTTCGCATTGTGGTTCACGAGGACTTGGGCATGCGTTGGCAACCCATCAATTCCGAACGCTGCAGCAAGGATTTCGAAAACGAGGTCGGGCATTTCCAAGCGGAGAGCCTGAGCTGGTATATGCCGAATATGGATCGCGAGAGGCGGACGAATATCTGCAGGACATGGCTCTCGGAGGGAACTTTGCCACGGTGAACCATATGTTGATCAATTCGATTGTGCTCAATGCGTTCCAGAAAGTGATACCGGGGACACGTGGTGAATTGGTCTACTTCATCAGTCACAATATTGCTCTGCGCGAGTGGGTTGACCAACAATGGCAATGGGTGCATCGCAAAGGAGCCACCCGAGCCTTGCCTGCCGGTCATGTGGAGCTTGAAGGAACCGTATTCGAAAAGACCGGCCACCCAATCTTGTTGCCCGGCAATCCGCGCGATGGTTCCTCGGTTATGGTAGCTAAGCCTGGGGCGTCACTGGCGACATTTAGTGTCAATAACGCAGCGGGGCGACGTCTGAGTCGCACGCAGGCCAAGGCAATCTTGACACGTTCTGAGGTTGATCGTTCACTCGACGATGCGGATGTGGTAAGCAATTGCCGCAGCTATCCAATCGATGAAGCACCTGATGCCTACAAGGATTTTCGAGAGGTGCTTCGCAGTGTCGAGAAGGCGGGACTTGCAGCAGAGGTTGCACGATTGATTGCAGCATTTGTGATCAAAGATGCGAGTTCATAACCATCGACTGTGTGTGGTGATAACCAGGGATGTGTTGGTCGTTATGATACGCTCACCAATCTTCCGGCGAGAGGAGCCAGGCCAATCCATTGGTATGCTGGTTGTCACGAAGGCCATGTTCTTGGTCGCGTGTTTGAGTATTCGGGGAGATACTACGTTTTTCCGGAGATGCTGAGTATTCCTAGAGATGCAGACTGCTAGCGGCCAATGTCGCGAGCAAATACCTTACATCGCTGTCCGGTCAATCATTGGGGTTTTCGTAATATCACGACTTGATTGCGGTTTGATGGCTCCATCCCCTCCCGAACTTCACTGAGGAATGCTTACAATCCGAATCCGAGGACCAGCAGATCCACGCTGATCTCCTCCGCCACGATTCCGAACGCACGATCAATGCGTGTGTGCTATCAGCATTCATCCCAAGTCATGTCCAACCTGTTGAATTTGATCTACGCACTTCTCTTGGTCGCGGTTTCTCCGTGGATCTTGTGGCGACGCGTGGTTCAAGGTAGATATCGTCGCGGATGGAGGTCAAAGCTTTTGGGGTTAGTTGATGTTCCATCGCGCTCAAGCGACGGCAGTCAAGGAGGAGTTCATGAAAAGCCGGTCGTTTGGATTCATGCGGTCAGCGTCGGGGAACTTCAAGTCGTCCGACCATTGATAGAGATCTTCGAACGGGAACGCCCCGATCTTGCATTGGTGGTTACTACGTCCACCGATAGCGGCTATGAGTTGGCAAAGAAGTTGTATGCACGCCATTGCGTTACTTTCGCGCCTCTTGATTTCACGTGGGCCGTTCGAACAGCACTCCACGGGATTGCACCGAGTTTGATCGTTCTGGCCGAACTGGAGCTATGGCCGAATTGGATTTCAGCAGCATCGGCGAAAGATATTCCTGTGGTTGTGGTCAATGCTCGGCTGAGCGGTCGATCGTTGTCGGGATATCAGCGGGTCGGATGGTTGATCCGACCCATCATTCAGAATCTCCGATGGGTGGGAGCCCAGAGCGCGACGTATAGGGAGCGATTTATCCAACTCGGATGTGATCCAACACGCGTCGTGGAGACAGGGAATACAAAATTTGATGGGGCTACGGGAAATCGGGAGGCTCCCGAGGTCCAGCAACGGCGCGAGGAATTGGACTTGAGTCCCGACGATATCGTATGGTTGTGCGGCAGCACGCAATCCCCTGAGGAACAACTTTGTTTGGCTACTTACCAGCGATTAAGTTTGCAATATCCCGGTTTAAAATTGATTCTTGTCCCGAGGCATGCGGAGCGGTTTGACGAGGT
Organism: Planctomycetota bacterium; assembly: GCA_016872635.1. Lineage (GTDB taxonomy): Bacteria > Planctomycetota > Planctomycetia > Pirellulales > Pirellulaceae > JBKCUI01. The sequence goes on from VGZN01000132.1 coordinate 6,646, forward strand.
TGCCAAACTGGTGGCGGGGACAGGTATCCCATGGTTGAGGCGAAGTGATATGCCTGAGGCAGCCCATGGGTATCTTTCGAGAGCCCCCGTGAAGGCTGAAGATTGGAAGATCTTTTTGGCGGATAGCGTTGGAGAGCTTCGCTGGTGGTGGGGGCTTGCCGACATAGGATTTGTTGGAGGTAGTTTTGGTTCCCGCGGGGGGCAGAACATGATTGAACCCTGCGCTTATGGGGTCGCTACCAGCTTTGGCCCCAATACGCGGAATTTTGCGGATGTCGTCCAACTGCTCCTGGAGGGTGGAGCTGCGGTCCAGCTGGCGGAGCCTGAATCGCTCGAGGTATGGGTGCGCCAAATGGTCGAGGAACCTTCGGAACGTAAGGAAATTGCGGCCAAGGCACGGAGGGTGACCTCGGAGCACAGAGGCGCGATCGAGAGGACGTGGAAAGCTCTAACGCTGCTGTTGCCTGCGAGCAAGTTATCAAACCGTTCGCCAAACCGAGATCAGTTATGCTAAACTGAAGTCTCTGATGTGTGTGGGTCGCGCCACGCCTGTTCGATGGGCCTTTTACGTTGGAAAGTTTCCGAGATATGAGTACGGGTGAGGGATCGAATACCTCGTTTGAGACGATGCGAGGGCGCGACTACCCGACGTTGCGGCAACTCACCGTATTTTTGGAAAACCGCGTCGGGCAGCTTCTGGAGGTTGTGCGTCGCTTCGAAGTTTCCGGCATTCGCATTGCGGCATTTTCGATCAACGACTCCGCCGAATGCGCCTTTGTTCGTTTCGTCGTCAGTCATGCGGAGCGTGGCCGAGAGATTTTGGAACGGGCCGGATTGGCTATCATCGAGAGCGATTTGATCGGCGTTGAGCTTCCCCAGAGCGGGCAACCGCTCCTGCAGGTCTGTACCGCGTTGTTGCAAGCGGAGATCAATATTGTTCAAGCGTATCCGTTGTTGATCCACCCGAACTCAGAACCTGGAATCGCCATCATGGTGGATAATACCGAGGCTGCCTTAGAGACGCTGGCCCGAAAAGGATTTCGGATGTTGACCGAAGGGGATTTGATGGATCACTGATTCGGTGATCATCGGTGGAAGACCGATCGCGGTTCGGTGATGCATCGGCGTATTCAAAGACCAACCATCGTCGCGCACGAAAGATTGTCCCATGCTGTTTCGTTCTATCGAGCCTTTGTGGCTTTTGTTTCTGGCGTTCCAGATGGTGTGGAGCGTGATTTTGTCGGCGTGCAATGCGTCCGAGCCGAAGCCAACCGCAAATGTCAGTCCCGCGGAGCCAGTGGAGAAGACACAGACGATTTCGGTCGACGGGATGCCGTTTATCGTGCCGACGGGATGCAAGATGGATTCGGTAGCTGGTAACGAGCTTTGCCGTTGGCCGATCGTCGCTACGTGGGACGGGAACGGCGATTTGGTGGTTGCCGAGTCGGTATGGAACATGGAGAAAAAAGAGACCGTTCAGCAGCAGTTGGTCTCGAGGCCCCATCGCATCATTAGGCTTTCGGACAAGGATCACGATGGCGTATTTGACACCAGGCAAGTGGTCGCGGAGTCCTTGAGTTTTCCGGAGGGGGTTCTTTGCCTGGGAAACGATATTTTAGTTGCCGCTCCACCACAGATTTGGCGGTTGATCGATAAAGATGGTGACGGCGTCTGCGAGGACCGAGAGGTTTGGTTCGATGGAACAACCGTGACCGGGTGTGCGAACGATTTGCATGGTCCATGGCTAGGTCCCGATGGATGGATCTATTGGTCGAAAAGTGCATTTGCCGAGCAGTCGCACGAAGTATTGAGCGGCGGAAGGTTTGTCAGCAGCGCATCGCATCTGTATCGACGTCATCCGAAAGGTGGGCCGATTGAGCCAGTGATGACCGGTGGGATGGACAATCTCGTGGATGTTGCATGGCACCCTAATGGTGAACGGTTTTTCTGTGCCACCTTCCTTCATCACCCAAGGCATAAATTTCGCGACGGAATTGGTCACGCCATGCATGGGGCGGTATTTGGAAAACCGCACAAGGTGCTCGATGGCCATGCCAAAACGGGCCCGTTGATAGAGCCATTGGTAGAATTAGGGCCCGCGGCGCCGGCGGGGTTGTTGCATTTGAAAGGGATTGACCCAAGTCTCGCAACTCAGCTGGAAACTCCCCGAGACAAACAGCTTTCAGGGTACCTCGCAGCGGCTCAATTCAATCTACACAAAGTTTCGATCCATCCGCTTTACACAAGCCCAGGATCAGCAGGCTACAGTTCGGATGCGATGGACTTGATCAGCTCACCACGGATTGATTTTCATCCTGTCGATATTCTTTTGGATCGAGATGGTTCACTGATCGTTGTAGATACGGGAGGTTGGTACGATTTATGTTGCCCAAGTTCGGGCACCGACCAACGCGTTGCACTCGGGGGTATTTACCGATTGCGAGGCGCATCGACAGATCGCCGCGACGATGCGGTCCGCTGGCCGCCGATTTCCGGTGATCTAGCGAATGGTCATCCTAAGGTTCGTTCGATCGAAGAGCTTGCTCAGATTTTGGTGGATGAACCGAAAAACGAGGATGTTTGGCGACAGATCGACCGCTCGCTCGAATCCAAGTCCGCCGATGTTCGCATCGCTGCATTGAACCTGATCTCGTTGTATCGCCACCAAGGATCTCGAGATGCTGTAAGCTCATGCTTGTATCACTTCGGGCACTTGGATGACAGTGATGCTCGCACTGCACGGTTGGCTACGGAGTGCATTGGACGATTGGGGATGCAAGGGAAAGTCGACGGAGACCCAGGAGACTATTTCGATCTGCTGCAATTGCTCTCACGCTACAAATCGGATCGATCGATGCAGCATGCGGTGATTTTGGCCATGATCGAAGGGGATGAGTTCGAGATGGTTCGCAAGTACTTGGGGACCGATCCAGTGTGGAGCGTAGCGTGTGCGATCGCATTGGAGCAGCGCAACGCGCTCCGCGAAGAGGATGCAGCCGCGATTTGCCTGTTGGCCTCGAGCGAAGATCAGCGAGCTGCAGCGGTGGGCCTTGAAATCCTTCAGCAGCATCCATCGTGGAGCAATATTGCTCTTTCATGGCTTGAGGACAGGTTTGCTCAGGGAAGCGAATCTGAGGTCCGATCGTTGGCCCCGATACTCGCCAAGTGGAGCGACCAAGCGTCGGTGCAGCAGTTGATTCAATCATGGTTGGAACGATCCCAAGGATGGTCGTCAGCCCAACGCGAGTGTTTGCTGCAGGCGTTGGGAGGGGTGTCGGATCGACCGATTCCAGCCAGTTGGGCAGCCCCCTTGGCGGCGTGGATCGAATCAAGCCAGAGCGACACAGGGTTGGCGGAAGTTCTGCAACAGTTGCAGTTTGGCGAGAAAGCGAATGTGATCGCCCCATCGATTCGGCGAAGGGTAGCCGCTGAAAATACTGCGGATCCGGGGAAATGGCTTGTGTGGTCTCGAAGTATGCCCCTCGGCTCCGCCATTCCCAAGGATCGAGAATTCGCATTGGTCAATGCGTGTCTCCAAGGGGGACCTGACGACCGAAAACTGGCGCTGGTAACGTTGCAGCGTGTGAAATTGGAGGATCGGGAGGCAGCGGGACGGTTGGTGGATGGCCTGTCGGGGTTTGGGCCGCTCGAATTGCCAACCGTACTCGAAGGATTGCTTCGAATCGATGATCCCGAGATCGATCTCAAAATACTTCAAACGCTGCCTAACGTAGGTGGGGCCAAGTCCCTGAACATCGATCGAGTGACAGGCACGTTGAAATCCCGCAATAAAGAGATTGTGGATCAATGGCGTCAAACGCTATCGCAACTGCAACAGCCGCCAGGGGAGATCGCGAAGGGGGTAGACCGTTGGTTAGACGAGTTGCCCATGGGGGATGCGACGCGAGGCTACCATATCTTTCGATCGGACAAAGCTGCGTGTAGTGCTTGCCATCGGATCGGTTATGTGG
>VGZN01000133.1 GCA_016872635.1 Planctomycetota bacterium
GGTCGTCGTCGAAGAGCCCGAGCAACTGACGTATGAGGCTGCTTATCGCAAGGCCCAAGAGGAAAAGAAGCCGTTGGTGGTTCTGGTCGGAGCAGATTGGTGTCCTGCTTGCAAAACCATGAAATCCGACACGATTGCCTCGATGAAGCAGTCGGGCGAGTTCAAGGAGGTGGTTTACACCCAACTCGACAAAGATGCTAATTCGGAATTGGCAGATCAAGTAATGCAGGGCAAAATGCTTCCACAGCTTGTCGTTTTCTGCGAAAGCGAATCCGGTTGGAAGCGGTTCTCCCTCACGGGCATGCAAACGCAGCGAAGGGTCAAGGAATTGATTCGGAAAGCTTCTGAAGTTTTGCCCCAGCGGCGTTAACGAAACGTCGGCACCTTGTAAGATAGTGGTCATGTTGCTCGAATCATTCAAAAGCTTTGTGCGAGAGAATGTTCCTCTCGCACCTTACACTTGGCTCCATCTCGGCGGCTGTGCGAGATATTTCGCCGAACCTGCGGATTTCGAGCAGCTTCAGGGATTGGTTGCCGAAGCGTCGCGCCAATCTATCGGAGTTCGTATCCTCGGCGGTGGCTCGAACATTCTCGTCAAGGATTCAGGGTTTGATGGCTTGGTCATCCAACTAATTGCCCCAGCTTTTCAAAAGATAAGTTTTCAGGGGAATCGAGTGACGTGTGGTGGCGGTGTGAGGCTTTCTCACCTGGTGACCGCGTGTGTCGCTCAAGGCCTTGCGGGGGTTGCGCATTTGGTTGGTATCCCCGGTTCCGTTGGTGGGGCGCTTCGCGCCAACTCGGGCACGGAAGAAGGTGACATCGGTCACGCGGTTCGCGAAGCACAAATGCTCAGGCGAAACGGCGAGCTAGTGAGCGTTACTGGAAAACAACTCGCTTTCTCGCACCGGAGAAGCAGCTTGGACGAACTCGCAATTCTAGAAGCAACCCTTGAATTGCAACCAGGCGATGTGAAGTACCTGACCAAACGTGAGCAAACCTTTTGGATTGTAAAACGTTCGCGGCAGCCCAATCATCCGACACGTTCCGCCGTTGCATTTATTGATCCAGATGGCGAATCCGCTGGGGAACTCATCCATAGGACAGGGTTTTCGGGGCTGATCGAAGGCTCCGTACAGATGAATGCAACCTACCCCAACTACATCACCGCAGGAACCGGCGCTACGGCCGATCAAGTCCTCACGCTCTTGGAGAGGGTGAGGAAGGGGGTTCTCGAAAAGACTGGTGTGCGACTACAGCCACATCTCGTGGTCTGGTAGGCGGATCCGCGTCTACCAACCCGAGAGCACCCAGAGCTTATCGCCGATCGATGCTTTGAGGTTTTCTGCGGACTCAGCATCGATGGCCACCAACTCTTGATTATTGGCAACCCCATCCCTTTCGCTGAATCCCAATGTGCACTGAAACCGTGGATTCTCTGTGCTGATAAGACTCTCGCTCGCCGCTTCTCCATCCTGCTGGACTCGGTCTTGGTTGTTTCTGTGAGATCCTGACTCGAGAATACGGCTCATCACGCACATGCGGGTTTTTCGGACCGCAGCGATCTCGCGTGTGTTGCAATGGACAACAGCACCCGCGTCAAAGATATCCACTAAATCCTTCTGTACGAAGCCTTGTCTCTTGAGCATTTCCAATGCCGGTTGAGTCTGTGCGTGAACCTTTCCAATCGCTGCAATCGCATCCCTGGGCAGAAGTTCCAAGTAAATCGGGTACTGCGGCATCAAGTCTTCGATGAACTGTTTGTTGATCATCGATAGGGCATCGGCACGCGGAAAATCGATGGGGAAAAAATGAGAGCCAATAGCGTTCCAAAACGGACTTTCACCATGTTCGTCTTGATACCCACGCATTTCGGCGATTGTTTCATTGGCAAATCGCTTAGGGTGCGCTGCGATGTACAGGAAACGTGACAAACTCAACAATCGCCCGGCACCGGAGCCTCGAAAGTTGGGGAGAAGGAAGAGCCCACCAAGTTCGGTTGGCCCGTTGTGGATTTTGATCAAGTGCAAGGCCCGGATTTCTCGCGTTTGCTCGAGCAACGCCGAAGAATGAAGCTCACTAACGACTTGGTACGCGTAAAAGGGTTCGTACCCTCCGGTCTTAGAAAAAATACAGGATGTGCCGACAAGCTTTCCCGAGGCTATATCCTGCATGACAAATACATAGGGGGCCCCTTCCGGGTGTTCTTGTGTCCTGCGAAAGGCAAAGTGGGAACGTTCAATCCGGTCCGCGAGTTGTTCTTGATCGATTTTTAGTGAGGTCATGCCCGTATTGGCATGTCCGATCAATTCCCAAAGGGGATCAAGGTCTGCGGTAGATACTTCGCGAACGATGATTGCCATAAAGAACTCCTCGACGAGTGGGAGTGAATCGTTGGAAGTGCTGGCGACATCGGCCCGCGCATGCGTCGATCCTCGAGCAAGTCGCTACGGGGCTCGCTTTCGGAGTTTTCTTTGTAACGAACGACGATGAATCCCTAATCGTCGCGCTGCTTCTGAGATGTTGTTGCTGCAATCCGCGAGCACTCGATGGATATGCTCCCATTCGGCTTGCGCCAACGTTGGAACAGGGATTTCTTCATCGGTCTCCGGGACGTCTACCTCGGCACCACCCCTTTTGAAGGCCGACAAAATATCGTCCACGTCGGCAGGCTTAGGCAGGAAGTTGACGGCTCCCAGTTTGATAGCATCGATCGCGGTCGAAATGCTCCCAAACCCAGATAGAATCAGCACCAAAACGTCGGGATTGATCTCCTTGAGATCGCTGATCAACGTCAGGCCCGGTCGCCCAGGCATTCGTAAGTCAGCCACCGCAAGCTCCGTTGGATTCCGACGATAAACTTCGACCGCTTCGTCGCAATTACTGGCGAGTTCCACGCGGTAGCCTCGTTCCTGAAACGCTTCCGCCAGCCGATCGCGAAGAATCGTGCTGTCGTCAACAAGCATGATGCTCGAATACTGAGCGTTCAAATCCGGTTCCATGATCGTCGCCTGTGGGAAGGTATATTTGGATACTCTTTATTCTAATCTGTTTTTCTGCAGTAGGTCTTCGGATCGAGGACACTTTTCCTAGCTCCCTTGGAAATACAACACCCATCATCGGAGCCATCCAGCATAGAATTGGTGGAACGCAATGATCACTCAGAGAGCGATCGGCATCACCCCACGCCAGCCTATCCGTCGAATTGTACTACCGAAATCTATCGAAGATGCACAATGCCATTGCCCGTAGATTTCGAAGTCCGCGGGGTTAGGACGAGCGAATTACTGCGCCGTTATGGTGCTGTTCATACAGATTCCGTAGCCCCACCATCTCAACCTGGACCCCGGACAGGCCTTGATTCCCCATAAATGTCACGTACCGGTCCAGCGTTCCAGGAAGATCGATCACGAGTTTCTCTGCTGTCCACTCCAGAACACGAGCGTCCTCTGGTAGTGCGGTTCGATCGAGTTCGACCGATTTGGTCGCAGTCAATCGATGCGTTTGCCGGATCGATGAAAGGAGCCCGCTGTGGACGACTTTGCCAGATCGAAGGATTGCAACGCTGTCGCAGATTTCTTCGATTTCACTCAGTACGTGGGAGCAAAAGGCAACCGTTGAGCCGCGGTCTCTGGCTTCTCGCACCAGTTCCAAAACAATCGATCGGACGGTGGGGTCGAGGTTGGCAGTGGGTTCGTCGAGCACGATTAGCGGGCTTGGGCAACTCATCACGCAGCATATGGCTAGCTTCTGACGCATTCCAGTCGACATGAAGGCGACTCTACGGGTTAAGTCCAGATCCAATCGCTTCGCAATGGAGTCGGCGAGGTTCCGGTCTCCGCGAGGGTGTACCGATGTGAAGAACTGAAGGCAATCGACGCCGCGCATCAAGCGAAATAGTTTGGACTCAGCCGGTAGGTAGCTGACGCTGCGACGGACTTCTAAGCTGTTGCGAATGCAATCCACCCCGCCGATCGTCGCTTGGCCAGAAGTGGGCTTTAAGTATCCGAGCAAGCATCGAATCAACGTGGTTTTGCCCGCGCCATTAGGTCCTAGCAATCCAAAGATCGAGCCGGGCTTCACCGAAAGGGTGCAACCGTTGAGCGCGAAAAAATCACCGTAGCGTTTTACTAGATTATCGACTTGCAGTAATTCAGATGACACAGCTTGCGCTCAATTTGATCTAGCTGATACGTGTTAGAAAAGGACGATGGACGGTCTCGGTCATGGTAGGGGATCTCGCCCAAGAGCCTAGGTCGGCAACGGTCGTTTTTCTCGATTTTCGGTGATGTGTGTGGGAAATGCTGGGTTGTGCATCCTTCGTTTTCCTGGATTGGCTTGAGCCTATTTTTAAAAATTCGATAGTTTACGATGCACCATTTGATTTTTACGGTACGCCATTTGATGTTGTAAGGAAACGCACGCGAAGAAGGAAACGAGGACGCTACCACTCGCGATGCTGGTGGCGTCGAGAAGAAGTTTGTTCGGAGGATACGACGATGTTGTTTCGAAATGGGATTGGATTAGGGCTTGGGCTAGTTGTTGTTGGGTTTTCCAGTTTCGGCGTTGGATTGTCCGAGGCCAAGGCAGATCACAACCGCTTTCGCGCGCCGACGCATTGCGCCCCCTCGCATCACCATGGGCATGGGAATGGATACGGAGGGCAGGTGATCAGCAACCGGCCGATCCTCGTGACCCCCTTCGCCTACGGTCGACCACTTGGCTATAGCAATTACGGCTATCACAATTTTGGCTCAGGTAATTACGGATCCTATTATGGGAGTTTCAATAACGGTTTTAACAACGGTTATTACGGAAATGGGTTCAACGGTGGTGCAGCGAATGGCGGAAATTGGCCTGCCGGGCCGTCATTCGGTGGAGGAGGATTTCCCAGTGGTCCGTCCTACGGCGGTGGTTGGGGGATCTCGATCTACGGTCGTTAATCGACGGACGCTAATTGCTCGTGGTGTGCCTGCAATTGTTCATTCTCCTGTCCGACAACGTGACGTATCCTTCGATGTCTTGAGCATAGCGAAGGGACAGTGTGGACCAGTCGGAGCAGTCTAGTGATTGCTGAGAGCTGAAATCTCCCTTTGGCGACACAATCGATACAAAGGGAGCGACGGGGCCGATGACCTGATAAGGCTCGGCCCCTATTCGCTTGAAGTGCAGGCGAACAGGGGGTACATTTTTCCTTTTAGGCGAAGTGTGCGGGTTCGCGGCGTATTATGTCATCGGATGAAACAACAAGCCAACCCCTTCGGTACTATGGGCAACGCGACGTCTGGGGCTTGGGGCAATTACGAGAAGGCTGGCAGGCAAAGGAACTGCTGTACAGCTTCTTTCTCCGAGATCTTTTGATTCGATACCGACAAGTTTTCGTCGGTGTTTTGTGGGTACTTATCCAGCCGTTGATGAGTACGCTGATCTTTCTGGCCCTGTTTTTCGTTCTAGGGGCGAATCGAACCGAATCAGGCGAAGTAACCTCGACCTGGGGGTACGCCCCAATCATTCTGGTCGGGATGCTTCTTTGGCAGATGGTAAACAACAGCCTACGCGACGCGACAGGCTCGTTAGTAAACTACCGGCATGTCGTTACCAAGATCTACTTCCCCCGAATGCTATTGCCTCTGTCGAGTCTTCTATGCGCTGTATTCGACATGCTGGTCGGTTCGGTGTTGATCCTACCGGTCTGTTACTTTTCCGGAGTGACGATCCATTGGAACACCGCGCTTCTTGCGTTAATCGCTGCCTCATGGTTGGTGGTGTTTTGTTTCGGGTGCATCCTCTGGTTGTCCGCTCTCAACGCCCATTATCGGGACGTCGGATACGCATTGCCATTTGTTTTGCAAATTGGAATGTTTGTATCGCCGGTCGTGTATGGCACAGAAAAGATTCGAAATTTGCTGAGTCCATGGCTGTTGGTTGTGTACGAATCCAATCCCGTGGCAGCAACCATTTCACTCGCGAGGTATGGATTGTTTGGCTCGCCGCTTCCCAGCATTCTTGGGTTGGCGACGGCTCTGATAGTAACACTGGGGATCGTGGTTTCCGGTCTTGCATGGTTCCAGCGAGCCAACCAATGGATTGCGGATAGGATCTGATGAAACCGATGGTACCCTCACGTAAAACCACGATCCACGTCGAAAGCGTTTGCAAACGGTTCCGTTTGGGATCGGGGAGCGAATACAGTCGCCTCACCGAGGTGATCGCATCGAGCGCGAAAAATTGGATCCAACGCAAGCTTTGGTATTCGACGAGCGATGTCATTATCGACGAGCGGCGTCAGAACGACGAACGCTTCGAAGGAAATGAATTTTGGGCACTTCGCGATGTAAGCTTCTCGGTTGCACACGGGGAGGTGGTCGGTGTCGTCGGGCATAATGGGGCAGGGAAAAGCACGCTTTTAAAGATCTTGTCCCGAATCGTTACCCCTACGTCAGGTCGGGTCGGTGTTCGCGGGCGCGTGGGTAGCCTGCTTGAAGTTGGAACAGGCTTTCATCCAGAGTTGACCGGTCGCGAAAACATCTTTCTCAACGGCGCGATCCTGGGACTCAAGCGATCCGAAATCAAAAAACGATTCGAACAAATCGTTGAGTTCGCCGAGATTTCCCCTTTTTTGGACACACCTGTCAAACGGTATTCCAGTGGAATGACGGTGCGGTTGGGCTTTTCGGTTGCTGCTCATCTGCAACCGGACGTATTGATCATCGATGAAGTGCTGAGTGTGGGCGATCAAGCATTCCAGCGTAAGTGCATGGGGAAGGCGACGGAGTTGGGGAGCGAAGGAAGAACGGTTCTTGTTGTTTCCCACAATTTAGCCGCGATCTCGAATATGTGTTCGCGAGCGTTGTTGATCGATGCGGGTAAATTAGCCATGGACGGCGTGCCAAGCCAAGTCATCGAAAAGTACTTGCATTCCATGAACTCGATCGATGGATTGGTGGAATGGGGCGAACACGAGGCACCGCAGTCCACGGCGGTTCGATTGCGTCGTATCGCTGTAGGCGGAACGGTCTCCGATACCCCGACTCCTCAAGTCGATATCGATCGTGAAATCGAGTTGATGGTCGAGTACGATGTCATCCAAGCCGATGCCGTGAATTGCGTACAGATCCAATTGCGTGACGAGACAGGGGTTTTTGTCTTTTCGTCCGCGAATGCGCCTTCGATGAACTCAGGAAACGACACCACGTTTGGCCGACCGCTTCAACAAGGGCGCTATCGAACTATCTGCAGAGTGCCCGCCAACTTTCTCAATGATTCCAGGTATGTTGTCAGCGTGTTTTTGGGGCCCGAGGTTGGTCAACCATCCATTGCATGCGATTCGGTTTTGACGTTCGTGGTGCACGACACAGGCGCGATGCGGCGCGAATATCTAGGATCCTGGTATGGTCCTGTGATTCGTCCTCGATTGGACTGGTCTACGCAATTGGTTGGATAGTTACTCGGATAGAACTGCCAAGGCAGGTGAGCATTTCGGAATCGTCCGAATCGATCCATTGATTGCTTTCCATTCCGCAAGTGCCTCCCACCATTTCTCGATTTTTCGAAAAGAGATAGAAACAGCTTCCGAAAGCTTTTTCAAATCGCTCAACGGTTTGAAGAGCAATCCTTCGGCACCGAGCGACGTGGAGCGAAGGACCGTCTGAATGGATACCATCCCTGTGCACATCGTGACTTGGATCCCAGAATCCCGTAGTTTGATCTCGCGAAGCAAGGTCAGGCCGTCCTTGCCAGGCATATCGATATCCAATAGTACGACTCGCGCGCCGGTTCGTAATAATGCCTCCATCGCCTTACTAGAGTCTTCGACGCTCACAACCTCATACCCTTCTTTTCGGAGATGGTGTGCAGCCAGTTTCAAAAAGTCGGGATCGTCATCGATGTGAAGAACCAATTTGCGAACTTGAGTCATGGCGATCCCTTGATACCAATGGAACAGTGATTTAAAAAATGGTTGTTTCCAAGAAAGACTTTCTAGCCCACGGCCGTGGGCAATGGGTTTATCAATTTTGATACACGGTACGCCAATGCTGCTTGGCTTGAGATAAAGCCCTAGGTATCGGGTTGTGTGTGGAAGCCAAGGAGCACTGATTGCGCTAGCGTTAGTAAAGAATACGACTAAGAAATGGGATAACTGTTGGGAATTAAGCGATTTCGTTTTTGCGTTGGACGTTGGCGAATACCATCTAAGTCTATATCAACAAAGAGGTTAAGCTGGTTGCCGCTCGGCTTGTATCGAAAAGATTAATAGTGCATGCGTGACGATGAATCTTAATGTTTCGGAAATAGGATCTGGCTGTCCAGTTTCCGCATTGCCTTTTGCGTAAATATCCAGTCCCGATTTACGTGGTTTCTTCGGGTAGAGGGGGCTTTTTTCGGCGTTGATGCGGATTTTGTCGCAATATGTTTTGCGTTAAATGCTCCGAAAGTTCTTCATGATTCGTGATCGGTGCTGCGGAAGTGTTTCGAAAACCGACAGGCGTTGAGAGGTGTCCTCTCTGAGGCTGTTGATAGGTGGGCCGTACACTTCCCCACACGCACCATGACGACGGTATCTTGGTAGTAACGATGATTCCCCCCAGGAGCCGACCATGTCCACGCAGCACGAATCTTCCGAAGATGGTGTCCCTTCACGCCAATCATTCCTTCGCTTGGAGCCTCCGAGCGTATTGGGGGGATTGACCGATGATTTGGTAGACAACGAGCATTTCGATTTTCTACTCGAAGAAGGGGGCACCAAGATCGATTCGTCGGACGTGGAGGATTCGTCCCTGACGATCGATACCCTCCCTGATATTCCCGTCGAGGACCGTGATGCATTTTTGCGATTGGCGTTGGTTCCTGGTATCGGTCCGAAAACGATGCTTCGGCTTCTTCAGTCCTTTTCATCGGCAGGTAGCGTACTGTCGGCGACGCTGAGCCAACTCAGTCGCGTTCATCGTGTGGGGCCGAAGTTGGCTTCTGCGATTCGTGAGGCGAGCCACGATGGAATGGCATCGCGGATCCTGGATCATTGTCACGACCATTCGATCGATATTCTTCTGCCATGGGATCGCACTTACCCCAAGCTCCTCAAGGAAATCCAGGATCCACCGCTGGTTCTATTCGCCAAGGGTGCATTTAGGGCGTCGGATTCTTTGGCGATCGGGATCGTGGGAACGCGGCATGCGACTCACTACGGTCGACAGATGGCAGAACGCGTTACGACAGGGTTGTGCAATTACCAAATGACGATCGTAAGTGGACTTGCGAGGGGAATTGATGCTGTTTGCCATCGCGCTGCGATCGAGGCGTCTGGGCGGACAATCGCTGTCTTGGGTGGTAGCGTATCGGAGATCTATCCCCCTGAACACAAGGATCTTGCGCAGCAGGTTTCCGAGAATGGAGTTCTCTTGAGCGAGACGCCTCCTTTCTCCAAACCCAAGGCAGGTGTCTTTCCCCAGCGAAATCGAATCATCAGCGGGTTGAGCCTTGGGGTTGTGGTTGTCGAGGCTGCCAATAGATCGGGTTCCCTCATCACCGCTCGCCATGCGGGGGAACAAGGCCGAGACGTGTTTGCGATTCCAGGCCCCGTAACCTCGAGGACTTCACGGGGTTGCCATCAATTGATTCGGGATGGAGCAATTCTCATCGAAGATGCAGATGATGTCATCGAGCATCTTGGTCCGATGGCGTTCCGGACCGAGGTAGGCTCCGGCGTTGTCGTTCACAAACCTTCGGAGTTGCAACTCAACGAGATTGAGCAAAAGGTACTGATGGCGATCGATGCTCAATCGACGGATATCGATCTAGTTATTTCGCGCTCGGCACTACCGGTCCCTCGCGTGCTAAGTACGATCAGCGTGCTGGAACTGAAAGGATTGGTCAGCCGAAGTGGTGGTCGAACGCTCCTGCGGCGTTGAACAAAAGCGTTTCCCCTTCGCGGATCAAATACTTAGCCGATGGAAATTGTACGGATGGTTCCAGGTCGAGAATCTTTATGGATGTGTTGGCGGGGCACTGAGCATCCAACGATTTTGGTAAGTTGTCTACTTGAGTACCAATTTATTCTCTGGTTCACTCCTTGGCATGAATGCTTCACGAGGGGCTCGGATCCTATCTTGGATGCAGTTCCTCCTATCAGCCATGAATCTATTTGCCTTTCCCTACGGTTTACTTGCGTTCGCGAAATCGTAGGTAATACTTCCGGAGAATCTTCGCAATCGTCAATGCTTCCATTCGGCGATGGGATTTTATGACAGTTAGACGCTGCAGTGTTCGTGATGGGATGAACGCTATGTCCAATGAAGGAATTATCGATCCTCGGTCGAATACTCCGATTTACTCGGAGTTTGCTAACGACCCAGACTTCAGGGAATTATTGACTGAGTTCGTTTCAAACATGCCCGATCGCATTCAAGCGATTCTCGAAGCGGAAAGAACCGGAGACCGAGACGCATTGCGTCGCTACGTCCACCAGCTCAAAGGATCGTGCGGGGGGTATGGTTTTTCGGGCCTGACCGACGATGCATCTGTACTCGAACGCTCGCTCGATCGCGGATGTACACTCGCTGATATCGAGCAGCAGCTCGAGGCGTTTACCTTAAAATTGAGTTGTCTGACCG
>VGZN01000134.1 GCA_016872635.1 Planctomycetota bacterium
TGAAGGCAGAGGTCCTGAGCGAGCGATCGTCGCGAGGCCGAAAACCAGCAAGCCTAAAATCAGCAACACGCCGGCGTAGCTCAATTGGCAGAGCAGCTGATTTGTAATCAGCAGGTTGCGGGTTCGAGTCCCATCGCCGGCTTTTGCTCGTGTGGAGGTCCTCTTTCTGGTATGGAAGAGGTGGCGGCCATGGAGCATCAAGTTTGGTTGAAACGACTTGGCTCAGCACGATTTGGAAAAAGTAGAATAAGACGAGGGAGGTTGCCCGAGCGGTTAAAGGGGACGGACTGTAAATCCGTTGGCTATGCCTACGTAGGTTCGAATCCTACACCTCCCACTGTTCGGCTCCATTCACCCCATTTCCCGTCCTGGGAAACATCACGTGTTGGTGCTGACAGCGACCGGAGTGAGAATTTGAACTCTTGGCAGAGGTGGCGACAGCCACCCTGATCCGGGTTTGATTTTTGGGGTAAGGGGGGTCGACGAGAGCGAAGTCATGCGGTCAATTGATCTTGAGGCCAATCGATTTCGTGGCGGTTAGTAAAAGTAAATGCGGGTGTAGCTCAATGGTAGAGCAGCAGCCTTCCAAGCTGAATACGAGGGTTCGATTCCCTTCACCCGCTCTCCCAAGCCATTGCTGCTGTAGCTCAGTTGGTAGAGCACTTCCTTGGTAAGGAAGAGGTCATGGGTTCAAGTCCCATCAGCAGCTTTGTGCGGTGGAGGAGTCGTTTCCAGCATTGCATGTTTATCGACTTTGCTTATGCTTTGGATTCTGCCGAGTCTGGGCACGATTTTTCTAGGGGAAGAATCTAGGGGATCGGGTCTGTACGGGAATAAAAAAATTGTGGTTCTTTAGTTGCACGTGGGAATGACCCCAGGGAAATGACCTCACGGCGACGGTTTTCAGGGTTTTTATTTGTAGGTGTTGTAGCTAAACATGGCCAAAGAGGTATTTGAACGCACGAAACCCCACTGCAACGTTGGAACGATCGGTCACATCGACCATGGCAAGACAACCACAACTGGTGCCTTGCTAGCGGTACAAGCCGCCAAAGGCTTGGCCACACCGAAGACCTATGCGGATATCGCCAAGGGTGGTACCGTCCGTGACGCAACCAAGACGGTTACGATCGCTGCATCGCACGTTGAGTACGAGACAGCAAATCGTCACTATGCACACATCGACTGTCCTGGTCACGCGGATTTTATTAAGAACATGATCACTGGTGCCGCGCAAATGGACGGCGCGATCCTCGTGGTAAGTGCCGCTGACGGCCCGATGCCGCAAACCAAAGAACACGTTCTCCTGGCACGTCAAGTTGACGTTCCGGCGATTGTTGTGTTCTTGAATAAGTGCGATTTGGTGGACGACGAAGAATTGCTCGAGTTGGTCGAGTTGGAAATCCGTGAACTCCTCTCGAAGTATGGATACCCAGGGGAGGAAACCCCGATCATCCGAGGAAACGCCAAGGCTGCTTATGATAAGCCTGCGGATCCTTCGGCGTCGAAGTGCATTTCGGACTTGCTCGATGCGATCGACTCGTTCATCCCACAACCGACCCGTGAAGAAGATAAGCCGTTCTTGATGGCGATCGAAGATGTGTTCAGCATCGAAGGTCGCGGTACTGTTGCGACAGGCCGGATTGAGCGAGGCATGGTCAAGGTCGGCGAAGAAGTCGAAATCATCGGCTTGATGGAAGAAAAGAAGAAGACGACCGTCACGGGTGTGGAGCAGTTCCGCAAGGAAATGAAGGAAGCACGCGCAGGGGAAAATGTTGGTTGTTTGCTTCGCGGTGTGAAGCGTGAAGATATTGAGCGAGGTCAAGTTTTGGCCAAGCCAGGTAGCATCACCCCGCACAAGAAGTTCGAAGCGGAAGTCTATTGCTTGAGCAAAGACGAAGGTGGACGCCACACCCCGTTCTTCTCAGGATACCGACCTCAGTTTTACTTCCGAACCACCGACGTTACTGGAACCGCAAACCTGGTAGGTGCAGAAATGTGCATGCCTGGTGATAACGTTCGCGTTACCGTCGAACTGCAAAAGACCGTCGCGATCGACGATGGCGTCCGTTTTGCGATCCGCGAAGGTGGAAAGACGGTTGGCTCTGGTGTTGTTACCAAGATCATCGAGTAATTGAAACTACCTCGATCGATGCGTCTCTTGAGCATTTCGGCTTGGGGGACCACTTAGAGAATAGAGCAATGCCAAGTCGGTACAGTTTCTGTGGTGGCTTGGTTCAAGGGTTCGGGGCGATGCGCCCCGTCTCTTTTGTTGGTTAGGGGTGTAGCTCAATTGGCAGAGCACCGGTTTCCAAAACCGGGGGTTGCGGGTTCGATTCCTGCCGCCCCTGCTGGGATTCACAATCGATATGATTCACTTGTTGGATCATGCAGGTACTGAATCGAGGCCCGTTGGAAGTAACGAGTTGTTGCTCGAGTTGAGCCGACGCTCAAGTCGTGCGACAGGGACGTCGCTAAAGCGACGTCGCCTTCCGTCAAAATCATCCATTTCGACAGCATTTCGGAAATATATGGCAATGGTTATGGAAGAGTCGCTCAATCGCTCCTTGGGTAGCGAACTTTTCGCAACCTCGCTGTACAAGCAGAAGCAAGGGCGGATCGTACGCCAACTAACCTGCTTGGCGATATGGCTGGCTTGCTGGCTTGGTGGCTGGCAACTGTTCGAAGCGATGGGCGCCTGGATCTCGCCATCAGCGACGGGAGAAGGCTCTAACTTTTGGAGCCTATCAAGGTATTGGCTGCCTACGACGCTGGTCCTGGCAGGCATGTGGTTTGCGTATCGCTTAGTAAATTGGCCACGTTTTGCGGATTTTCTGATCTCGGTTGAGGCAGAGATGAGTAAGGTTTCGTGGCCGCCCAAAACTGAGCTTTACAGAGCGTCCATGGTGGTTATATTCACTATGGCGTTCCTGGCAATTCTGCTCTTTTGCTATGATGCAATTTGGCAATTGCTGTTTGATTTGTTGGGAGTGAGTTGATTTTTTTGGCACGCCCCGATTGGTTTGGGAACGGACTGGTTCTGACGGTGTTGGTTTAGGCCTCTCGTTGGGATAGATCGGATTCGAACAACGGTGGCGAGAAAGCCAGGAGATTGACCAGCAACCGACCCGAGGTGTCATTTTGACTCTTTCGGGGTGATTGTTTGGTGATTCGTGTGTACTGGCGCTAGGTTTTCGAGTGAATAGTTCTACCACAACAGCAGCTACCGACTCCGTTTCTAACGGACCACAATGGTACATTCTCAAGGTTGCTTTCAACCGTGAAGATTCCATTCGTGAGGCCTTGGAAAAGCGGATCAAGCTATCCAATCTAAAAGAGTGCTTCGGCGAGATTCTTGTTCCGACCGAAGATGTGGTGGAGTTTACCCGTGCAGGTAAGCGGCGTGTTGTCAAACGCAAGCTGTACCCTGGGTATCTGATGATCCAGATGGTCATCAACGATGACACTTGGTTCCTTGTGCGAGAGACCCCAGGGATTGGTGACTTCACCGGCACCTATGGAAAGCCGACTCCGATGACAGATGCGGATGTCGAGCGAATCGTTAAGCTAGCCCATCCCGATGTCGATCAAGAACAAGCACCCAAGACGTCCATTCCATTCCGTCCGGGAGATCGTGTTCGAGTGAAGGAAGGAAACTTCCAGAGCCTCGAAGGAGATGTCGACCGTATCGACGAAGCGAATGGGCGAGTTACCGTCATCATCAATATTTTTGGACGCAGTACTCCGGTCGAACTGGATCACTGGCAGATCGAATCCCTGTAGTCCAGGCAGAGTTGTTTTGGGCGGAACGAACAACCGTTCGTCCTGCACGATGCTTTCTGTCACCAAATAGCGTTTTCATCAATTAGGTTTCGTTTGACATGGCCAAACAAGTCGTAGGCAAAGCGGCATTTCAAGTGCCAGGTGGCAAGGCCACTCCGGCTCCTCCGGTCGGTACGTCACTCGGTAAGTTCGGGATCAACTTAGGGCAGTTCGTTTCGCAATTCAACGATCGCACCCGTGAGTTCAATGGCACCCCGATTCCTGTAGTCGTAACCGTGTACTCGGACCGTAGTTTCGAGTTCATTACAAAGAGTCCTCCAGCTTCGGCTTTACTGAAGATGGCGGCAGGTATCGCCAGTGGATCCGGCGAACCACACAAAACAAAAGTTGGCAAGGTCACTCGAGCACAGGTCGATGACATTTGTAACAAGAAGATGGCCGACCTGAACGCGAGGGATCTCGAGCATGCACGACGCATGATCGAAGGTACTGCACGCAGCATGGGCATCGAGGTCGTAGGCTAATCGAGGGGACAACGCAATGGTGAAACCAACAAAGGCAATGAAGTCCATGCTCGCAAAGGCGCCAGGGAAGACCCCGGTTCCGTTGCAGCAGGCCGTGGATCTGCTCAAGCAGTTCTCGGGTAGAAAATTTGACCAGACGGTGGAAATCCACATGAACCTGGGGATCGATCCGGCTCAAGCCGATCAAATCGTTCGAGGATCCGTGGTTCTTCCCAACGGGATTGGCAAGGTCCAGCGGGTCGTTGTATTCGCCAAGGGTGATCTCGCCAAAGCCGCAGAAGAAGCAGGCGCGGACGCGGTGGGTGCCGACGAACTATCGAAGCGAATCAAAGATGGTTGGCTCGATTTCGACGTCTGCATCGCAACTCCTGACATGATGGGTATGGTTGGTCCTCTCGGTAAGGTCCTCGGACCTCGCGGGTTGATGCCGTCCCCACGTGCTGGAACGGTCACGACCGACGTTGCTCGAGTCGTCAAAGAATACAAGGCCGGTAAGGTTGAGTTCCGAAATGACAAGGGTGCTAACCTGCACGCTGTCGTTGGAAAGATGAGCTTCGACGCAAATAAGTTGGTCGAGAACATCGGAGCGTTTATCTCCTACGTTCAGTCGCTCAAACCCAACACGGTCAAGGGTACATACATCAAATCGATCGCGATTTGTGCAACGATGTCTCCAAGCGTTCGCGTATCGATGTAAGGAAGAGGTGAAAGATGAGCAAGGTTGTCAAAAGACTTATTGCACGCGATATTTCTGGTCGCCTCTCCGGTGTGAATGACGCTATCGTCGCTAACATCGTCGGAATGACCGGCAATGAAAATTACACCATTCGCAAAACCCTCCGGGACCAAGGCATCGGGTTGATGGTTGTCAAGCGATCGCTTGCGGTCATGGCCACCGAAGGAACTTCCCTCCGCCCAGCTTTCGAAAATCAATCGGGGAGCTTGGCGGTGATCTGGGGTTGCGAAGATTTCGTTTCGCTGGTTCGAACGGTTACCAAACTCGCCGACTCGGGAACCTTCTCGAAACTCGAGATCAAGGGTGGCGTGATGGACGGGGAAGCGATGACCGCTGACCAAGTCAAGAAGGTGTCGAAGTGGCCAAGCCGCCAAGAGCAGATTTCCATGCTCGTCGGCCAAATCCTGTCACCGGGAGCTACCTTGTCCGGTCAATTGGTCGGTCCAGCACGCAAGATCGCTGGTCAAGTCAAGAAGATGATCGAAGACCGCGAAGGAAGCGAAGGTTAGGAATCAACTCCCTACCGGCAACGGTCGGGAATAACGGCGTCGTTCCTCTCATGAACCATGAAGGCGATACCAAAACGTGTACGTGTCGAACAGCCGGTTTACCATTCTCGCCGGTGAGTTTAGTTTTAGTGTTTTTACCATTTTGAGGATCGTTAGAATGTCCGATTCAGCAACCGCTTTCGCGGAAGAAATCAAGACCTTAGGCGAGAAGATCGTCGGCCTGACGCTCAAGCAAGCCAAAGAGTTGAGCGACTATTTGAAGGAAGTGCACGGAATCGAAGCCGCTGCTGGTGGAGCTGTTGTTATGGCAGCCCCTGCAGATGTTGGCGGCGCCGCTGCTGCTCCAGCTGTTCAAACCGAATTCGACGTCGTGATGACCGCTTTCGGCGACAAGAAGCTGGATGTCGTTAAGGTTGTGAAGAACCTTACCGGCCTCTCCCTCATGGACGCAAAGAAGCTCGTCGAAGGTGTACCTGCGAAGATCAAGGAACAAGTTTCCAAGGAAGACGCAGAGAAGATCAAGGCAGAGCTCACCGAAGCTGGCGCAACCGTCGAACTCAAGTAATTTCGGCGTTCTCGAACCGGGTCCGCACCAACAAAACGGCAACAGACTCACCGTTCAAACCTCGAAGTTTCAAACCAACCAATTCGCACCACGGTTCGAATTGGTTGCACTCGGGAGTTCATCCGAGAGGCTTCGTGTTTGGTTCGTCCGTCGACGGATTGGTCATGCGTGACCAAGCCATCGGTCATGCACCAACCGCGGTTCGCGGGCTCTCAAGTCGCAGAAAATTCAAGCAGCTTGGCTGAAAAGCCAAAGCTGCTTTTTTTATGTCCATTATCATACTTTACAGTGATTGTCGCGACCCTCGATCCACGAAGCGACAACCCAACTCGAGCCACCATTCGATCGTCGCTACCCTCGCTGAGATGCGCCATGGATCCGGGAACCCGACCAAACTCCCAATTTCCATCACCCCAGAATCCACCAACGAGCCCCCTCGTTGACGCGAAAAACCCGTACCAACCGCCTCGCATCAGCAACCAATCAGGAGATGATGAACGGCTGTTGCATGAGCAATCCAGAGTGCTCGCCAGCCCTCTTATCCTGTCCATCGAGTGGACCATCATCCTCGCCTTCAATCTCATCGTGCCAGCACTAGTTGCATGGGCCATTACCAATACATCGGCGAAGCTTGGTTCAGGATTTGCCATTTTTCTTATGGCCTTAACGGGCTACTACTTTTGCATCACGAAACCACTCCCGATGCTCTTCATCATTCGAGGTGGAGTCTTGGTTGCACTATCACAATTTGTTCCCGCGCTGCAGCTGGTCGCTGGAGCTATATCCATCCACGCGTTAATCTTGGTCCGGGTTGTTCCCGAAAGCAGTTTTAAGGAGATGCTTAGTACGCCATTAGCTGGGTTCTTGGTAACCCTACTCACCGGCTTGATACTCATCAGCGTGAGCCTTACCCTGGGCTTCTTGATCCGAATCGTCACCCCCGATCGTTTGTGGCTCGCGAAGTCCTACGGAACGAACCATCAACCTCGCGATTAAAATCCTCCCCATCCATGGAACACGGTATCCATGGAACACGGTATCCATGTAACACCGTGTCCATGAAACTCGGTGGAAACAAGTACAACAAAGGCACAGATCATGAAACTGAAGTACGGGATCATTGGAACCGGTGCACTCGGTGGCTTCTACGGCGGATTAATGGCCCACTCTGGACTCGATGTGCATTTCCTGCTGAACTCCGATTACAAACACGTACGTGATCACGGATTGCGAGTGGATAGCAAAAATGGCGATTTCTATTTGCCCAAGGTGAACGCGTACGCCAAACCAGAAGATATGCCGAAATGCGATTGCGTGGTGGTCGGGCTCAAAAGCACGCAAAACCATTTGCTTCCAAAAATACTTCCACCTATCCTTCACTCCGAGTCGATCGCACTGGTGCTACAAAATGGTCTGCACGTCGAACAATCCGCATTGGATCTGCTAGGAAAAGGAAAAGTCGCTGGCGGATGCTGCTTTTTATGCTCCAACAAAATCGGTCCCGGACACATCAAGCATCTCGATTATGGCAAGATCGTATTCGGCCCCTACCGCGGACTCGATGAATCCGAACAAGGCCCCCCAGACGTACTCTTGAAGCAAATCCACCAGGATTTGTGCGGCTCCAAAATCGAATGCCATCTGACAGACGATCTAACCACCACGCGATGGCGTAAACTCATGTGGAACATCCCGTTCAATGGACTATCCGTGATTCTAAACGCCAGCACCGATGCCATCATGGCGGATCCAAACTCGCGGGAGTTAGCGAGACGGATCAGTGAAGAAGTCCGCCAATCCGCTTCACACTGCGGATCCCAAATCGATCCATCGTACGTCGATTGGGTTATTGATCATACCGATGATATGGTGCCATACGACAGTAGCATGCGGTTGGATTTCCTACATGGCAGACCCATGGAGGTAGATGTTATCTACTGCAATGCCCTCCGAGCCGCCCAACGCCACGGATTTGACGCACCCATTCAGAAGACCATGTACCAACAGCTCAAATTCCTAGCCGATCATCGTTCTGCCAAGTCCTCGAAGTAATGTAGGCCTAGAATTGGACCGAGTAACGCGTTCCATCGAGTTCATAGGTTGCGTTGCGCCAATCCACCCTCAATTCCGAGTTTTCTCCAGAGAGTTCACGGATCAAACTACCGCGACGGCGGGCCGGGGAATCGTTCGGTGGAGTCCGTCGAGCTCGCGCGATCTCGCTGTCTCGGATTACCGGTGCTAAATTGAGATAGTTGGTCAATTGCCGATGATAACCATCCTCAGACAATTCATGGTACCGGATATCGATCTTCTTTCGAACTTGCCAAGATGTCCCCGACTCCATCTGGTTGAGCAGCCACAATTTGG
This sequence comes from Planctomycetota bacterium, assembly GCA_016872635.1. Classification (GTDB taxonomy): domain Bacteria; phylum Planctomycetota; class Planctomycetia; order Pirellulales; family Pirellulaceae; genus JBKCUI01. The sequence continues at coordinate 8,485 of VGZN01000134.1, forward strand.
TGAGCCAGTCAATCCTGCCGATGAGAGTCATTGGCAATTCCGTCTGCGTCTGTGGCTTGAGAACCATTTGATTTAGCGTGGTTTGCCACATCCCGACGATATCCCACGCTTCCGCAGGCACATCTTCCTTTTTTCCAAGCCATTGCTTGACGATCTTCAAATACAATCGCTGCAGTTCCAGTGCCGATCGATCTCGATTCTTCGAATCCTGCACCGTGCGGACCAACATCCAGTCCCTCGCAAACTCATTCATCGATTCGATTTCAGACTGCAAACGTGGTGCTCCCGTCCCCTGGCCTATCTCAACCCAATCCAGGAGCAGAGAAGTCACTCCGAATCGCAAGTACTGCGATTGCTGGCACATCCCCGAATCACCGATCGCAAGCTCGATCCGCTGCCTGCGGCGAAACAATCGTACATAGCGGCGAAAGGACCAAAACGGACCTGCGAACAACTCTCTCAACAGCGCATCGCAACGGAATATCGGACGATTGCGTCCGTAACTTCCAAAGCCGATAACACAGTTCACACTGGCTGCGCGTTGACTGACCCAGTAACGCCCCTGCTCATCGATGTAACCGGAACCATCCAAGATGGATCGTGTTGCAAAAAAACTAGCCAACTCCCTTCGCTGAGATCGCAACGCCACCAGCCAAATCAGGCACTCAAACACGTAAGCGATCGGTCGATGCAACCCTCGCAATCCAAATGCTGCGACACGTAGCCACCGAGTTGGCATGAATTGGCTTCGAACCCAAACTTCTTCCTCCAGCTCCCCCGATCCGGAAGAACTGTTTTCTTCCTGAGGTTTTCGACTGGCCTTTGGAGCCACCCCCACCTTCGCATGGGATGGCTTGAGCAAAAACAGTTTGAGCGCGGTCAAGTAAACGTATTTGTCCACCATCCACAAACCATGCAACAGCAACATCCAAAGGCTGGCGAGAAGCCGATAAACGAGCAACATCGGGAACATGCCGATCAAGCCGCACCACCACCCAATCAACCATCCTCCTTGCGCAATGCGCATATCGTACGATTCATGCTGGCCTAAGGTGTGGCCGTGAGCGTCCGTATTCGATTTGATCAACGACCAATTACTCTTGTTGCGTACCTCGGTAAACGCTTGCTCCAATAACTGCTCATTGGCGAGTTCGTACGCCACAAGGTCGCGTGGACTGCTGCATTCAGGCGTTGCCGTTTCGAAAAGCGCTGCAGAAAAATCCGCAACACCGCCCGTTTCGAGAGAGATACTACTCCCATTGGCGAGAAAGTGCCGCAGGGGATTAGAAACACTCGGCGCGCACGGCAATTGCCGGTGAAGCGACGTGACCAAGCCGATATAGTCCGTCAGCGAATCCCTCGATTGATCCAAGGGATGCCGCACAAAGAACTCACACTCAAGCCCGAGCCAGCGGGACAACAATCGCGATTCACTCTCCCGATTGCCGCGCGTTGACTTGGCCCAAATACTCGCTTGTTTCCGTCTTAGAATTTTGATCAACGGTACTAGCCCAATGCTTCAACCGACTCACTAGGGTTTCGGATCGCTCGCCTGAAGCATCCGACGTTTCTGCTGGAAAGCGATCGGTGAGCTCCATATCGACCTCGGAGCCGTCTCGATTCCTACCTTGATCACTCATCGCAGCCTCCTAATCTCGAACACCCTACCATTGTACAGACCGTAAAAACCGGTTTCCAAATTTTTCTCGAGGAGTCACACGTTTTTGAAGCCGTTTACTCGCTCCGCAGCGATCCTTGGGCAACCCCGTTCTCAGTGCTTCCTTGATCGCTCTGCACACGGCAACACCCTGAGTCATCCTAAACCAAATTCATCCTAAACCATATCCTCGCGGTCCAGCGACAGTCTCGACGTATCCGGAGCCCAGAATATCGCTAGTATTCCGAACGCATAGATGAGACCGCAGATTGCTCCCACAGCAGGATAAGATCCGCCCAGCCATGCAAATAACATTCCTGCGAGAAATACGCCTACCGCTGTCGCAAACCGGCCAACATTGTAAGCAATCCCACTGCCCGCCGCTCGAACTCGAGTTGGGAAAAGCTCTGGCAAATACAACGGCAACCAGCCAAAGTAAAGGGTGACCACAAATCCTT
>VGZN01000135.1 GCA_016872635.1 Planctomycetota bacterium
TCAAAACTACCAAGGCCAAGTTCTCGCGATCATGGTTCTGACGATCGCCGCTTGCGAAGCAGCAATCGCTTTGGCGTTTGTAGTATCCCTTTATCGTCGCAAACCGACATTGGATGTATTGGCTTGGGACGACTTGAGTGAAACCATTATGCCAAAGATTCCCGATGCACCATCGGACATCAGAGAACCCCACGACCAATTCCCAACCTTGACTCCCGCAGGTTTGGATCCCCTCTCTCACCCTATGCCTCCTTCGCTGGACGCAGCCATGAATCAACAAAACTCGACAAACCCTGCAAGCGCAACGGAGGTCGTACAACGTGCCTAATTCCGATTTGTTTGCTTGGCTGGTCCCTATCGCTCCATTGGCGGGATGCATCGCATGTGTGATTTTATCGTTCCAAGGGGATAGGAAATTCGCGCATGTTCCTGCGATTCTTTCGCTGGTCATCTCGGCAGTATGCGCTATTGCACTGCTGGCAATGGGAGCTCCCGGCAGCGAGGGAGTCACGTATGTCCAAGGGTATCGCTATCTGCAAATCGGCGGCGTGACGCTGGATATCTCCCTGCGTCTGGATTCCCTCTGCTTGACATTGCTCGCTGTCGTTACGTCGATCTCAGCAATGATCGCGATCTATTCGAAGGACTACATGCATGGCAATCGGGGGTATGCTCGCTACTTTGCCGTGTTCTGTGGATTCGTTTTTTCGATGACGATGCTGGTGTTATCGCACAATCTGTTAATGCTCTACGCATTCTGGGAAGGTGTCGGAACCTGTAGCTATCTCCTCATCGGTTTCTGGTTCCAACGACCTTCAGCGGCGAAAGCAGCGACCAAGGCGTTTTTGGTCAATCGTGTCGCTGATACCGCGTTCTTGCTCGGAATCCTGTTGTTGAGTTTTGCGGTGGGACAGACCGATGTCGGTCAAGGCGTCTCGTGGTTCGCCCGGTTGGACTTTCAGAACATTTTCGATTCAGCTCCCGTAATCGCGGAAAAGCAATCAGCACTGCTCACCTGCATCTGCATGTTGCTGATGATCGGTGCGATTGGCAAATCGGCTCAGTTTCCGTTCCATGTGTGGTTGCCGGATGCCATGGAAGGCCCAACCCCTGTTTCTGCATTGATTCACGCAGCAACGATGGTGACTGCAGGGGTCTACCTGATGGCGAGACTCTCTCCGATGATGGCTCTGACTCCTTCGGTGCTGACTACAGTCGCATGGCTTGGAGGAATCACCTCCCTCATCGCCGCCGTGATGGCTCTTTACCAAGACGACTTAAAACGCGTCCTTGCCTATTCTACCGTCAGCCAACTCGGATATCTGTTCATGGCCTTGGGTGCAGGCGCTGTCAAAGATCTCATGACTGTCGCAGTCGTTGCTGCCATGTTCCACTTAGTCACTCACGCGTTTTTCAAAGCCTTGCTATTTCTCTCGGCTGGAAATGTGATGCACGCGATGGGCGATGTGATTGACATGAGACAGTTCGGTGGCCTGAAACGGGTACTTCCCAAGACGCATTTGCTTTTCGGTATAGGCGCCGCAGCGCTTGCTGGCTTGCCACCACTCTCGGGCTTCTTTAGCAAAGATGGTGTACTGGGAGTAATCGCAGACGCCAGCCATGACACCATGATTGGAAAACAGTTCATGGCTTTGCTGGCCATCGGTTTCATCACAGCGTTCCTAACAGCGATCTACACGTCAAAGGCATACTTCAAGACATTCCACGGCACCGAAAAAATCCCGGAAGCAGCAGGCCATCATGCTCATGAAGCGACCGGAATCATGCTGGCACCGATGGCGGTGCTTGCCATCGGTGCGATTGGCGTCGGCATCCTCTTGGGGCCAACCCACTGGATCCTCGACTACATCACGCAAACTCCACGTATGGAACATGCCGAACACCACGAACCGCTCTGGCTGTTGGTATTGTCGGCACTGATTGCAGCGGCAGGATGCTTCGTCGGCTATGTCCTCTCCAAGCGTGAGCCTTCGACCAATCCAGTTTCGCTCGCGCATCGAATCGCCGACTTTGGACGGAATCGACTCTATATCGATTGGCTGTACGGTGTCGCGATCGTCCAACCGCTCGAATGGTGCGCGAACCTGTTGGGCTGGTTCGACACCAATATCATCGCAGGGATGACAGGGTGGGTGGCAAACCTGCCGCGACTGATCGGTATGGTTGGTCAGCGGGTCCAAACAGGACGTATTCCAGCCTATAGCTATTTGACCGCCGCTGGCATCGCAGCAGTCGCCATTTGGATTGTAACGAGAACGAACTGGTAATATGAACTACTTGCTTCCATCCCTTGTCCTCGTTCCCCTCGCGGCATCCGTCGTGATATTGTTACTGGGCAACAATCGCGGCAAAGCGATGGTCCCAGTCGGGATTCTCGCTTCGATCATCACGTTGCTGCTCAGCATAGCTTTGGTCTTTCAAGTTCATAACGCCCCGTCAGCGGACGGATCGGGAACGATCGCACCGAAGGTTTTGTTTGAACCACAAGCCCTCACAATCGCTCTTCCTATTTCCGTGGCCAAGCAACCGATTCAGTGGCAGCTGATCCTCGGTGCAGACGGGATCTCGGCATTGCTGGTTCTGCTCACCGGAATCATCGGATGCTTCACCATCGTTTTGGCATCGAAACAGATCGAAACTCGAACCGCCCAATACATGGCATTGATGCTCGCATCGATTTCGATGCTGATGGGTGTTTTTGTTTCGATGGATCTGGTCTCCTTCTACGTCTTCTTCGAAGCGGTACTAATACCGCTGATCTTGCTGATCAATGGCTGGGGGAACGGCGACAACCCGCTGTCCGCTTCCCGCAAGTTCCTCCTGTTTACCTTGGCTGGTAGCATTCCTATGGTGATCGGCCTGATCGCTTTGGCAATGGCCCCGGCGGCATCTGGACAACCGTCGACGATCTCGTTCATGGAGCTCTCGAAACTTGCTGCCGAGAATCCTATCCATGGATCGAACTGGGTGGTCTGGCTATTGCTGTTAGGGTTCGGAATCAAACTGGCGATTCTGCCGCTGCACACTTGGTTACCGACAACTTACGCTGCCGCGCACCCCAACACGACGTCGCTGATCGCTTCCGTCGTTGCCAAACTCGGTCTTTATGGCATCATCCGAATCGTTATTCCACTAACTTCCCACTCCCTCATTACAGAGGCTCAATTGCTGATTGGGGCATTAGGCGCAATCGCAATCGTTTATGGGGCTCTCGTCGCTCTGACAAAATCAAATCTCCGCGAGGTCCTCGCGTATAGCTCCATTTCTCACGTCGGGTTCATCACGCTGGGTTTGATGTCGCTCAACACCGAAGGTCTCTCCGGAGCTACCCTTCAAATGTTCAACCATGGTTTGATCACAGCGAGCATGTTCTGGATTTTGGCGATGCTCGAACAACGACGTGGACCAGTCTCCATGTCGACCGAGAATCAGGGGCTCGCGGGGCAGTACCCTAAGCTTGCAGTGCTCTTGGTCTTCTTTACCTTGGCTGGAGCCGGTCTTCCGGGCCTCAACGGCTTCGTTGGCGAACTTCTGGCAATGGCAGGTATGATGCGAGTTTCAGGAACGATTGTGACGATTGCCGTCCTCGGGACAGTTTTAGGGGCGTGGTACGCTCTCCGCATCGTCCAACGAGTCCTCTTCGGTGGCAATGGGAACGGACATCATCATGGGCACCATCAAGGCCACCATCAGCCTGAGAGTTCCAGCGCATTGGATTTGCGTCCACTCGAGTGGATGCCACTCGTAGTGGTTGCATTCCTGTGCTTGTACATCGGGGTATTGCCGCAACGGTCGATGAAGCTGTTCCAAGCAGACACCGATCGCATTTCGAAAATTACGGAGCCAGCCGTCAAGGCAGCGCATCCCAACACGGACCAATTAGTCTCCCAATAGTCAATAGTCTCCAAATAGCCGGGATCGGTGCTGAGGTACCAAGGCACCGTTCGAGTTGAGAGTAACGAGAGAAAACTGTGGATACATTACAAGTCATCAAAAACTCGGCAGCCCACCTGAGCCCCGCCATTGCCCTTCTGATAGGCGGCTCGCTATTGATGTGCGCATCGATTTTTTTCCGCACAGGCGTCAAGCGAGACATTCACAGCCAACGCAATTTGTTCGCCGTCTTGTCGATGACAACGCTAGTGGTTGCAGTCCTACTGAGCTTTTACCGAGGCACCCCACAGCTCGACAAATATGACGTGGGACTGTTTCGCTTTGACTCGGGAGCTCTGGCTGCCGAACGACTTACTTTCCTCGGTGGCTTCATATTGATTTTGATGTCTTGGTCGACTGCACCTGCAAGCCGACTTAGCGAGTACTACGGATGTCTCTTGGTCATGCTCAGCGCCATTCCGATCGTAGGCGCGTCCAACGACTTGGTCTCGTTATTCCTTGGACTGGAACTGCTGAGCATTCCAACCTACGTGATGCTCGGGATCGTCAAAACCGATAATACGGGTGCAGAAGCAGCACTCAAGTACTTCATGCTCAGCGCATTCGCATCATGCTTCTTCCTGCTAGGTCTGAGCTACCTGTTCGGTGTGGTAGGCTCCACCAATTTGTTGGTGATCCAGGGCGATTATGACAATGGAAAACGGCTGATGGCGCTGGCCCTGCTGTTGGTGATGTGTGGCCTCTCGTTCCGAATCACCGCAGTTCCATTCCACTTCTATGCTCCTGACGTGTTTGATGGTACCACCGTGACCCTAGCCGGCGTGATGAGTTACTTGCCCAAGGTTGCGGGCTTCGTAGCCTTGGTCCGATTGATCGGAACTGGTGGACTCGGTGAAAGTGCCAGCTCGGTGATTATCCCTGTACTACTGACCTGTGCAGCAATCACGATGTGCGTTGGCAATTTGCTGGCTACGGCACAAAACAATTTACGACGATTGCTTGCCTACTCAAGCGTGGCTCATACCGGCTACCTCCTGCTCGCCCTCGTCGCCCTCGTCCGACAAGATGCCGACGCGAACGTTCTGTATTCGTATCTTGCGGCTTATGCCGCAATGACATTAGGGATGTTCGCCTGCCTCGGTGAGATCGAAGCTGCCGGTGGCAATTCCCATTTGATCGGTGATCTCACCGGCATGTTCTATCGTCGCCCTGCAGCAACGATTGGACTGACGGTCTCGCTCATCAGTTTGATCGGCTTGCCCCTGACTGCTGGGTTCTGGGCAAAATTCATGGTTTTTGCAGGAATCGTAGCTGAGAACCGCCCCGACTCCAGGAGCCTTTTCATGGCTGTCCTGATGGCGTTTAATGCAGTCATTGCTGCGGGTTACTACTGGCGAGTATTGAGCACGCTGTTCGAGAAGAATGCAGCGAAGACACCGTTGCGAGTCTTCCGCCCAAGCCTCTTTTTTGCCTACACCATTTGCACCGTCCTCACCATCGTGTGGTTCTTTGTACCCGCGATCATGCGGTAAGTGAGCCAGCGTGGAGATCGATTCGAAACCGACGCGTTGGGCCATCTTAGGAATCGGCCGCGTGACCCGCAGGATGGTCGATGCGGTTCGAAGTAACCCTAAACATCGTATTACCCGGGTTGCTGGCAGGAACCCAGCAACGTTGCAGGCTTGGCAAAAGGAATTCGGTGCAGATCATATCGACACCGATTTCAAAAAGACCATCTCGTCACCCGATATCGATGCGGTCTACGTCGCCTTGCCTCCTTCCCTCCACGCGGAATGGTCGATCCGCGCATTGGAACAAGGCAAACGTGTCCTCTGCGAAAAGCCCTTGGCTACCACTCCGAATGAAGCGCGAGCCATGCTCGACGCTTCGCGCACGCATCGAACACCGCTGGTTCATGCTACTGGATTTGTGCATCACCCACGCTCCCATGCGATGAAACAAATCCTCCAAAGCGGTGAACTAGGAAGCATCTGTCGCATCACCGTGGCTTGCTCTTTCTCTGGAATCACGGAAAGACCGGGCGACCATAGGGTCCATCCAGAAGCGGGCGGTGGCTGTTTGCTCGATCTCGGTTGGTACTGCGTTTTCTCCACGTTGTGGCTCACTGGACAATCACCTGGGGAAATCCTGGCGATCGGAAAACGGATCGAGTCTGATCAAGAGGCCTCTCGCCGACCGATGCCATGGATGCAACTCCAAGCGATCTCGAAACTCGATGGCGGAGCGGTGGCGTCCTGGGACTGTGGTTTCGACGCCGCTGGTCGCAAATGGATCGAGATCGCAGGAACCAACGCTTCGCTAATCTGCGATGACTTTCTGCGGCCATGGGACCCGGCCAAGCCCCGGTATTGGGTGCACGGCACTGACGGTAAAGCCCGTGCAGAACTAGTTGGCGAGAACTGCTTTCAGGAATCAAACCTACTCGACTTTGCCGCCGATTGCTCGCTCGAAAACAGTCTGGAACTTCTTTCACTCGGCGTCCAAACCCAATCGATCCTTGAATCGATCGACCTCGCGGCATCGAAAAACAGCGGCGCCGGGAACCCAAGTTCTTGATCGTCTAGTCCCCCTTGCTTGAAGCTTCGATAGCTTTGTCGCTCAATATTGGCCAGGTAGCACTGATTGCCATGGATCTATACTTCGGTGCTGTATCCGCATCATCCCTTAACACTTTGAAACCAGGATTAGTTTTATGGATTGGCTAGAAGTCGGCGCTAAGGCCCCTGCATTTACACTCCTCACGGATCAAGGAACAAAAGCCAAGCTCTCGGATTTCAAGGGCTCCCCAGTCGTCCTGTATTTTTATCCCAAGGATGACACGCCGGGCTGCACCAAGGAAGCCTGCGCGTTCCGGGACGCTAGCAAGGAACTGAAAAAGCTCGGAGCCGTTGTCGTGGGGGTGAGCCCTGATTCGAGTGAATCCCATGCCAAATTTCGAGATAAGTACTCGCTCAACTTCACCCTCTTGGCCGACCCAGACCATGCGATTGCCGAAGCTTTCGGCGCCTGGAGAGAAAAAAACATGTACGGGAAAAAGTCGATGGGTGTGCAGCGCAGCACCTACCTGATCGACGCCAGCGGCAAGGTCGCCAAAGTGTGGAAGAAAGTAAGTGTCGATGGTCACGACGCTCAAGTTCTCGAGGCCTTGCGGGAACTAGTCGCGGAGGGTTAAATCGATTCCTCGCGAATGAACCATGACCTTTTCCCTGTTCGGTAGCTGATGGCAATGACAAGCCCGCGACTCCGATGCAGGACGCTCGGAATACGGTTTGTTTCCATTTAGACACCAAATCGGTTGCTTCCCACCAGAATCGAGTGCCCTATGTCTCAACCTCTATCGATCGTCATCAACGGAGCATCGGGCCGAAACGGCAAACGCTTGATCGCGCTCTGTAACGCCGATCCGGAGGTACGATTGGTGGGAGCTATGGTGAGGGGCTCCTCGCACGCGGTTGGTCAAGACGCAGGAACGGTGGCTGGCATCGCGCCATTGGGACTTTCACTCACAAGCCACTGGCCTACGACCTTCGGTGCCATCATCGATTTTTCGAGCCCGGAAGGATGCATGGATGCCGTGGAACATGCTGTTGTCCAGAAAGCTCCGATCGTGATCGCAACCACAGGACTCAGTTCCGAGCAGATTGCAAAGATCAAAGCTGCATCGGAAAAAATCCCAGTTTGCTTTGCCCCCAACACCAGCGCCGCAGTGAATATCGGAATGAAACTGGTGGAGCATGCAGCGAGAGCCTTGAAAAATGCCCCTGGGGGCACGGATGTAGAAATCATCGAGCGTCACCATCGCTACAAAGAAGACAGCCCCAGCGGCACAGCCATCAAACTTGGGCAAATCATCGCGGAACAAATGGGGATCGATCGCCATGTGCACGGTCGCGAAGGAATGGTCGGTAAACGGCCTCACAACGAGATCGGATACCATGCCGTGCGCGTCGGTGACGACGTTGGACAGCACACAATCGTCTTTGGCATGATGGGTGAAACAATCGAGATCCGCGTCGCGGCATCGAATCGCGATTGCTATGCGAGCGGTGCTATCGCAGCGGCCAAGTTTCTGGTCAACCAACGACCAAAACTCTACTCGATGGCAGACGTACTAGGCATCTAAGTTTTGCAACCGAGAGACGAGATTACGATGGCCAGATGCGATCAAGGGTACTTATGCCGAATCTGCGGTGAAGAAGTCGAAGCCATCACCGATAGTGAACTGTACCTCAAATTCGTGATCGGTGAGATCGATCCTGAGGTACTACACTTGAAATCCGAGTGCCACTTGCTCTGCAACCCTACTCTCTCGCAGTTTATTGATGATGAACGATTTCAATCACAACCGCTGAGCAATCCGCTCTTTTCTTGGGAAGCGTTGGACCCTTCGTTCGTAGAAAAACGGCGGGAACTCCTCAATCGCGGATATCGCCGCTTGTGGGAAATTCGGGGCCATCGGGCTCAGTTCCCCAAAGTCCAGGACTACCCTTTGCCCGATGTGATTTCAAGATGGTCTGGGACCGAACGATAATCCCCCGGAACCTACCTTTCTCCGCCTGTCGCCGTTGTCTTGGGTATACTGAGTCGACTGCGTAACGCACCGCAATCCCTGGCTCTCGAATGCCGTGTGCAAAGCGGATTTGCTGACGACCTGAGGAGGAATCATGTTGCTCGACTTGCAGCTTCGTAAATCGATAAAGCTTCTCTGCTTGATCGCCTTTTCCATCACCTTCCTTCACGCTGGCTTTCAATCCATGGTCATGGCCCAAGACGAATTCACTACCGAAGAACGCGTTGCAGGATATAGACATCAAGAAGGAACGACTTGGTTTATTTTTGATGCGGGTGTCTACGGCGTTGACGCTCCCAAGCGTGTTTCAGTCACAGGTCCATTCCGGGGTTGGAGTCAAGACATGCAAGAGTCGCGTTGGCTACTACAACCGACAGCAGATCCCAAACTCTGGATACTTCAACAACCCAATCCCAATTACGAACGCATCCCTCCTTCGAGCCCCTTCAAGTTTCGAATCGACCAAGGAACTTGGATGCAACCCCCGAATGCAGCGACAAATCGCGAGTCCGGGAACTTGGTGTTCGCACCTAGTGTTGCCCCAGTTCGATTGAAACTAGAGATCAGAACTCGCAATACGCTTTGGGCTCGGCTCACTGGAAACGGTGCTATTCGCAGTTTAGCGACGAGTGATTACGAACTCTACGAAGGAGATCCCTCCCATGGAAATCACCGCAGAGTAAGCATCGCACAAGTACTTCCGAACACCGCGAGTGAGTCACTGATTTGCCTCGCTGAAGACATCGATATCCGCCGGTTGTACTACCTTCAATACAAACCCCACTCACTACGTTCCTTGTGCCGTCGGGATGGTTGGTACCGAACGCTCTATTCCGATAAACCACTGGGCGCGCAGATCGCTCCTGATGGATCCTCGACATCGATACGATTGTTCGCGCCGCGTGCGGAGCGAGTCGTGCTCTACCTCTACAAAGATGCGGCGGACACCCCAGCGAACGCTTGGAAAACCATGGACATGACCAAGGACCCGCATGGGGTTTGGGAAGTCACATTACCAGGCGATTACCATGGCATTTACTACGATTTCACTGTTCATGGAGCGGTAGAGAAAGGGAATAAATTCCACGAGTCCTATCCGGTACATATCACCGATCCGTATGCGAGGGTCAGCCTGGACAGTTTTGGGAAAGGACGCATTTGGAGGGCGACCAAGCCGGCACCTGCGCTTCGAGGCGGTCGACCAGCGATGAAAGATGTGATTGCCTACGAAGTCCATATCCAAGATTTTACCAGCGAACTGCCGGTGGAGGATTCGATGCGAGGGACTATTCCTGGAATGGTGGTTCGCGGATTAAAAAATTCGCGCGGTAAACCGATCGGTTTTGACCATCTTGTCAACCTCGGCATCAACGTCGTCCACTTGATGCCAGTCCAAGAGTTCCTGCATTACCCGGACAGTGAGTGGCAAGCGGCATTCCACGATGACCCCTACATGCAGTCCCAAGGCGTCCATTTGGAAAACTACGATTGGGGATACCGGACAACCCACGCGTTCGCGATCGAGAGCAGGTTTCGGGAGAAAGGAACAGAGCCGGGTACCGAACGCGAACAGTTTCGTGATTTGGTCGCCGCATTCCATGAACAAGGCATCGCGGTGATTGTCGATATCGTGCCCAACCACACAGGTGAAAATATGGATGGTCGCGAGTACTTGTTCAATTTCGGTGCGATCGACACGGATTATTACTACCGGACCAACGAAGAACTAGAACACATCGGCCCCTATGGCAACGAAGTGAAATTCGAAGATCGCCCGATGGTTCAGCGTTGGCTGATCGATCAATGCAAAGACTTGGTCGAGGAATTTGGAATCGATGGTTTCCGCATCGATTTGGCTGGCCAGGTCGACAAGCAAACACTGATCAAATTGCGAGATGAATTGGGTGAGGATGTGATCATTTACGGCGAACCTTGGATCGCGCCGAGCGATGAGGTATTGTCAAATGTTGTGTTTTGGGATTTTGAATTAGGCGGCATCCTGCAGGATTCCATCGACGAACTTTCTTCCTTCCAAGAGGGAGATGATGTGCTCGCGACCATCGAGTCGACGCCATCGC
>VGZN01000136.1 GCA_016872635.1 Planctomycetota bacterium
AGGCGGTCGAGGACCCAGCGTTGCAATGGATGATCGATCTTTATCCGCTTTACCTAAAGATGCGGGAGAAGGACAAAGAGCGAGAAGGCAAACTCAGTCAACTTTATGGGACGCTGCTTGAAGTCCAACAGAAGTTCGAGGCTTCCAACTTCATCCCCGATGCGAACGGCACGTTGAGAATGACTATCGGACGAGTGCAGTCCTATTCCCCCGCCGATGCCATCGTTAAAACGCCGATCACTACACTGAACGGCTTGCTCGAAAAAACAACCGGCGAGGAACCTTACATTTCCCCGCCTGCAGTCCTGCAAGCGGCAAAGGCGAACCAATTCGGGGCGTTCGCAAGCCCTAAGCTGGGAACCGTTCCGGTAGCTTTCCTCTACAGCACCGATACCACCGGAGGAAACTCGGGAAGCCCTGTCCTCAACGCGCGCGGGGAATTGGTCGGAGTGAACTTTGACCGGACCTTCGAAGCCACCATCAACGACTTCGCATGGGACCAACGGTACAGCCGCTCAATCGGAGTCGATGTCCGTTTTGTTCTATGGATCACAGGCGAAGTCTACGGGGCCAAACACTTGATCGAGGAGATGCAACTCCGGCCGTAGACCTGGCCAGGTTTACGCATCGGGTTTGCACCGAAAGCAACGCTATTCGGCAAGGCCTCTCGGTAGCGTTCAACAGACGACTCCAACGAGCCACGTCAAGGCAGGCATGGCTTAACAGCCGGCGCACCGCTTTTTCGCAACGAATCTTGTCAAAAATCCGTTTTTCGCTATACTTCAGTGGACTCCGTGGTTTTTGAAGCCTGAAATTTCGTCGCAAAGCCTTGCCCAATATGGACTTAGAAAGCACATCGAACCATTCGCCGATCCGCCCGGTGGACCAATTGGTGTTGGATTTATTGCGCCGGAAAGAGGGGCTGACGGTGACCGACCTGACCGAGAAGCTCGAAGTAACGGCGACGGCCGTTCGTCAGCGTATCGATCGCTTGGAAGAGTCCGGTTATTTGGAACGGCGTAAACAGTCGGCGGGTCGCGGGCGTCCTACGTACTCGTACTTCTTGACCGATCTAGGCTGGCGTGAGGTGGGGGTCACTTATACGGACCTGGCCATCGCGCTCTGGGGAGAAGTCCTCGCGTTCGAGGACGAGACTCTCCGCAATGGATTGATCCAACGCGTTTCAAAGCGGATGGGGCGTGTGTTCCGTGAATTGCTTCCCGAAGGGACGCTGGAGGACCGGATGAAGTCGTTGGCCAATTTGATGGCCAACCGTCGGATCCCGACTTCCTTCGACAATGCATCGGGGCTCCCTGTGCTCGAAGTGCACGCGTGCCCATACCCAGACTTGACGGGTGGTCATCATGACCGAAACCTTTGCCACCTCGAACAACAGGTGCTCAGTGAAGCGATTGGGCAACCCTTGGAACTGAGCATGTGCAAGCTCGACGGGCACGGTTGCTGTCAATTCAAACCGGTTCCTTCCAATACTACCGAACCAGTTTCGATCCCCGAGGCGCAGCCTATTGGCTAGAACCGATGGATTGCCCACAGCCGGCAAGGAGATCCTCACGATAAGTCCTCCTTGAAGTCCCCCCTTGGTAACGACGAAAACAACACGACAAATAACTACCTAACAACGAGAATTTTTTTTCGAATGACTCACGTACTCCGTATTGAGAACCTCCATGTTTCCGTCAATGACAAGCCGATTCTTCGCGGCGTGAATTTGGAAATCAAATTTGGTGAAACCCACGCACTCATGGGTCCCAACGGATCGGGCAAGAGTACGCTCGGGCTGGCGATCGCGGGTCATCCCAACTACGTCATCACAGACGGCACCATCTACCTCAACGGAGTCAACTTGACCGAGATGGAAGCCGACCAGCGAGCACGCGCTGGGATCTTCATGGCCTTCCAACGTCCGGTTGCCATCCCTGGGGTGAAGATGGCCGACTTCTTGCGACACGCGACAACTAACGTGCGCCGACCTGACCGGAAAGAAGGTGAAGATCTGATAGCGATGCGGGATTTCCGAAAAGAACTCAAATCGAAGATGGAACAGTTGAAGATGGATCCGGAGTTTGCTCGTCGCTATGTCAATGATGGCTTTTCCGGTGGAGAAATGAAGCGAGCCGAGATCCTGACGATGGCGATGCTATCGCCCAAGTTTGCCATTCTCGACGAGACCGATAGCGGCCTCGATGCCGATGCCGTCCGATTGGCTAGCGCCTCGATTGCAGAAATCGGACGGGACAAAATGGGGCTCCTGATCATTACCCACCACGACAAATTATTGGAACATAACCCACCCCAATTCACCCACGTCATGCTCGGCGGACGCATCGTGGAAACCGGAGGCGCTGAGCTAGCCCGTGAACTCCACGATCGCGGTTACGATCGGATCCGCAAAGCATACCCAGATGCAGACGCGGCAAACCAAGAGATGCTCGCCAAAGAAGAAGCGGCTTTTGCCTAAGCCTCCACCTGTGTGCTAGGCACTCACAGGTGCTCGGTAATCACGCACGAGCAGGCCTCGGACCATTGGATGCTCTCATTGAATCGACCTTCGCATTGATTCCCACGAACCATTACCTTCCTCGCAAAAGAAATCATAAAGATGTCCACCGAAATCGCTCCAGAAGATTCCATCGGCGAAATCAACAAATACGATTTCCGCACCGATAGCAAAGCGGTCTTCAAAGCTCGCAAAGGGCTCGATGAACAAATCGTTCACCAGATCTCCGAGATGAAGGATGAACCGCAGTGGATGCGCGACTTTCGTTTAAAGTCACTTGAGATTTTCCACTCCAAGCCGATGCCCAAATGGGGCGGAAGCATCGATGTTAATTTTCAAGACATCTACTACTACCTCAAGCCGACCGACAAGCAAGGCCGTACTTGGGAAGAAGTCCCTCAGGAGATCAAAGACACCTTTGACAAACTTGGTATTCCCGAAGCGGAAAAGAAGTTCCTCGCAGGGGTGAAGGCCCAATTCGAGAGCGAAGTCGTGTACGGTTCGCTCAAGGAAGAGTTGGTCCAACAAGGCGTCATCTTTACGGATACCGACACAGCGATCAAAGAATACCCGGATTTACTGCGAGATTACTTTGGTACCATCATCCCTCCCAACGACAACAAGTTCGCGGCACTGAACTCCGCCGTATGGTCGGGAGGCTCGTTTATCTATGTCCCCAAAGGAGTCAAAATCGATTTCCCGCTCCAGGCGTATTTCCGAATTAATGCGGAAAACATGGGGCAATTCGAACGGACCCTCATTATCGTCGATGAAGGCGCAAGCGTTCATTACGTGGAAGGCTGTACCGCTCCGATGTACTCGTCAGAATCGCTCCACTCCGCAGTGGTCGAAATCATCTGCAAGCGAGGCAGTCGTTGCCGTTACACCACGATCCAAAATTGGGCTAACAACATTTACAACTTGGTGACGAAACGCGCTGTCGCTTACGCGGACGCCACCATGGAATGGGTCGATGGAAACCTCGGCAGCAAATTGACCATGAAGTATCCAGCGGTCTACATGCTCGAACCAGGTGCACGCGGAGAAATCCTCTCAATCGCTTTCGCATCGGCAGGACAACATCAAGATACAGGTGGCAAGCTGGTACACGCAGCCCCAAATACCACCGGTCAAATCGTCAGCAAGTCGATTTCGAAAAACGGTGGTCGCAGCAGCTACCGTGGGCTCGTTCGCGTGGAAAAGGACGCTCAAAAGTCCAAGTGCAATGTTGTGTGCGATGCGTTGATCCTCGACCCGAAGAGCCAAAGCGATACCTATCCCTACATCGAAATCCTCGATCAGGACGTGAGCATTGGTCACGAAGCGAGTGTTTCCAGAATCGGAGAGGAGCAACTCTTTTATCTGATGAGCCGCGGCCTCTCGGAAGCCGAAGCGAGCACGATGATCGTCAATGGCTTCATCGAGCCGCTGGTCAAGGAACTTCCGATGGAGTATGCCGTCGAAATGAACCGGTTGATCCAACTTCAGATGGAAGGTTCGGTAGGCTAACATGAACACCACTGCAACAACAAACTCCGCGGCATCTTCGTTCGACGACTCGGCCTTCGCGCGATTCCTCGAACATCGCATCGACCCCACATGGTTGACGACGCTTCGCCGGAACGCGTGGGCCTATTTTCAGTCGATGGAGTGGCCCAGCCCCCGCGATGAAAATTGGATGCGTTCGGAAATCCGAGGATTCCGAATCAACAAGTTCGCTCCGAACATCGAAGAGAACGTTGCGATTCCCGAGACCAGTCCCGTTCGTTTGCTCGACGGAGTCAACGCAGCTGGGTCGCTCCGATCGATCAACGGTATCGTTACCCATGAAGAACTCGATCCGAGTTACGCAGCGAGAGGTGTCGTTGTCGGCTCCTTGTCACAATGCGCTCGAGAGCACACACACTTAGTCCAAGCTCATTTGAACTCGCTGGTATCACCCAAGTCCGATCGATTCTCAGCGCTGCAGTCCGCGATGTGGACCGGCGGCTACTTTGTTTATGTGCCACGCAATGTCATCGTCGATCGACCCATCCACATCCATGCCGCCATGGGTGATGGAGCGGTGGACATGTCCCACACCCTCATCGTGCTCGAAGAGGGTGCGGAAGCAACGATTCTCTATGAATGCGCCAGCCCCTCCGAATCCGCCTCTGGGTTTCATTGTGGAGCTGTGGAGCTGGTCCAGAAAGGCAACTCTCACCTTCGTTTTGTGAGCCTTCAAGATTGGGGTCAAAACGTTTGGCAGTTTGCTCACCAAAGAGCAAGTGTCGGCAGAGACGCCACCGTGCAATGGACGGTAGCAGCAATGGGAGCACGGTTCGCACAAATCGATCAACGCGTTGCATTGGTCGAACCAGGTGCCCGCAGCCAAGTCAACGGAGTGATGTTCACTCGCGATCGCCAGCACTTGGTTTTCAACACACTCCAGCACCACGTCGCCTCCCATTGCACAAGCGACTTCCTGTACAAGTCAGTTTTGCAAGATCGATCGCGAACCGTTTGGCGAGGCATGATCAAAGTCAACGAAGGCGCACAGAAGACGGACGGTTATCAGAGAAACGATAACCTTATGCTCAGCGATACGGCTCGATCCGATTCCATCCCCGGGTTAGAGATCAATGCTGACGATGTACGTTGTACGCACGGTAGCACCAGCGGCCGCGTCGACGAAGAATTGATCTTCTACGCGCAGTCCCGAGGATTCACTCGCGCCGAAGCTGTCCGTATGATCGTCACCGGTTTCTTCCAACAAATCTTCGACCGAATTACGATCGAAAGTGTTCGCGAAGCACTCGGTGCTGCAATTGCCCGACAAGTACGTCAATACGATTGATGGTTCCCTCACCGCTATTGAATGTGGCCCGTTTCCAATAAGGAAGTAATCATCAATCCAAGAGATTTCCAGTATGCTTGCGAACTCGGCGAGCTCACGCCGGGCAAACCATCGACGTTCGAAGTCGACGATCGCTTTGTTGTACTCGTGCAATTGGATGGGCAGGTCTATTGCATTGAAGACTTGTGCACGCACGACGGTGGAACGCTCGGGGACGGTGAGCTCGAAGGTCACTGCTTGGTTTGTCCGAGGCACGGCGCGAAATTTGATGTCCGCAATGGCCACGTTACTTGCATGCCCGCTACCGAAAACACTCCTAGCCATGAAGTCAAACTAGACGGAAGCCGAATCATGATTCGGCTCAACGATTAATCGCGTGCGAGGAGCATTCGGTACCCTTGGAAAACGGGCGGGTCGAGTGATAATCTTAGGCGTATCACAGCGTTACAGCATCCATCCCACCGATGCATCGACAAATCCTCTGTTGCGAATGGCAACGGATTGAATCGCATCGCTTTTAATCCACCGCTAGCAGCCTTACCAATTACCGAAACCAATTTTCCTATTCGACAGAGAACGTTATGGCACTTTCCGAAGATCATGTTCGTGAAGAACTCAAAAAGGTGATCGATCCTGAACTGTTTGTGAACATCGTCGACCTAGGATTGATCTACGTCGTCGATATACAACCCGGGGAAGAGGGAAAAGAGAACGTGCACGTCGAAATGACCATGACCAGTCCGATGTGTCCCGCGGGTCCTCAACTCGTCGCTAACAGCAGGCAAGTTATCGAAGCGATCGAAGGTGTCGGAACCGTCGATATTAAGGTGGTGATGGATCCACCCTGGACACCAGAGAAAATGACCGAGGACGCTCGCGATCAATTGGGAATATTTTAATGACCGGTTTTATGCCGAAGGTTACGCTCGATGAGATCCGAGAGGAAGTCGCCGATCTGGAAACACCCGAGGAGCGGATCGGTTATCTCATCGAATTGGGCCAAACACTTCCCGATCTACCCAAGGAGTACCAAACGGAAACGTACCGGGTCCTCGGGTGCCAGAGTATGGTTTGGGTTGTTCCAGAACTTGCTGCGGAGGGTATTTACTTCCAAGGTGGAAGCGACGCCCCGATGGTTCGAGGTCTTGTATCGATTCTTCTTTCGGTATACTCCGGTAAGTCGGCCACGCAAATCATCGACTTTCCCATCGATGATGTGTTCGACGAAATTCACCTTAGGTCGTTTCTCACGCCGATGCGGAGCAATGGCCTCCACTCGATGGTCCAACGAATCCAAGGCATCGCTCGGGCAGCTCTAACCGCTCTCGATTCATCGAACACAGAGGGGGGGAAAGCCGGCGAGAATCTGGGAACTCTAGCACGAAACACCCAATTACCGAATCACTTAGCAACCACCGATTTCATCGAGGGCGTAAACGCTCAAACTCGGCTCGATCCTATATCCATCGATGATTGCCGTTCGGATTTCCCGGTCTTGCATCAGACCACCAGTAGTGGCTTACCCATCATCTACTTGGATAACGCGGCATCTTCGCAACGCCCTTCGTCGGTAATCGACTGCATGGGGCATGTTTATGAAACGCATTATGCCAATGTCCACCGATCGGGCCACGATTTCGCTTCGCAGACAACTTGGGCGATGGAATCTGCCAGGGAGTCCTTGCAGAAATTTCTCGGTGCAAGTGCAGTCGAGGAAATTATTTTCACCTCCGGCACGACGGCCTCCGTAAATCTTGTTGCTCGCAGTTGGGGTGACTCGAATCTCAAACCCGGAGACGAAATACTTCTCACGGAAATGGAACACCATTCCAACATCGTTCCCTGGCAACAATTGGCGGAACGTACGGGTGCGATCATCCGGTGGCTAGGAGTGCGCGACGACTACCTCTTGGACATGGAATCCCTTGGTACCTTGCTCAGTCCCCGGACTCGCTTGGTCTCGATAACTGCAGTATCCAATGTGCTTGGGACGATCAATCCCGTACAAGATGTTATCAGTGCTGCCCATCATGTCGGCGCCAAAGTGTTTGTCGATGCAGCTCAAAGCGCTCCGCATGGACACGTCGACGCACGAGGCTGGGATGCCGATTGGATTGCATTCAGCGGCCACAAGGTGCTCGGTCCAACCGGGATCGGCGTTTTGTATGGCAAGGGTGAATTACTAGAGTCGATGCCACCGTTCCTGGGAGGTGGCAACATGATCCAATCGGTCAGCCGCCATGGATTTGTCCCGGCGAGCATTCCACATCGGTTCGAAGCGGGCACAGCGCCGATCGTTGAAGCCATCGCGATGCAACCCGCCATCGAATACCTGCAACGGGTCGGGGGTGAAACCATCCTGGCCCATGAACGTAAACTGACACGAAAAGCTATTGAAGGGTTATCGCAGATCGAAGGCCTTCGCGTACTCGGGCCGGCGATCGAACATAAAACCGGTATTGTTTCGTTCGTAATCTCGGGGGTTCACTCCGACCAAATTGGTCAGTACTTGAACGCCAAAGCGATCGCAATCCGAGTCGGCCATCACTGCGCCATGCCACTGCATGAGCGATTGGGTATCGGTGTCAGCGCCCGCGCTTCGTTCTACTTCTACAACACCGAGTCCGAAGTCGATGCACTGGTTCAAGGTGTAGAACGAGCCGCCTCACTCGGCCGCAAAGCCTAGCCGCACGGTTTGTCCGAGTCTCAGAATCCAAATCTCTTAAAATCGGACTCCTCCCCCGATATTGATAAACGCATTGGGTGCTTGATCGTTCATCCCCCAACCGAATCGGGTACCAATCTCTGTATTCTTCGAGAACAGATAGTGGATTCCCGGGCTTAGAAATTGCTGGACCGTTTCATGCGTCTTGCCTTGGCTGAAAATACCAAAGTACTCGACATGTCCCTTCCATCGTTCACCGAGGGGAATCTTGATGACCGTCGATGGACTCCAAACATTGAAATGGTCCTCATCGAGCGATCCGGTACTATAGCGGACTGCGTTCTCCCACATCCATCGGTTCGCGAAAGTCCAGCCTGTGACGTAGGTCACTCCGAGATGGGAGTCGGTCACATTCCCTTGGACGGGACTGAATCCACTGACCACGAATGCCGACTGTGGCAGCCAGTCTGTTTGCCGAGTAACGCCAATTTTAGTTCCGTAGCTGATATTTGTCTCATCTTCGATTTCGGCTTCTTCTGCGAGTTCATCCGGAACATTGGCTGAAATCGGATTTCCCGCGCCACCAACTTCATAATTAGTACCCAGTCGCAATTCGATACGTCAGTGAGGCCGTAACGAAACAACAACTCAGGGTAACTATGTGTGTCGGGGACACGCCGATTATCGATAAATGAATACGCCGATTCAACGATCATCCGCTTGCGACCCGCCAACGTTGTTGCAGGGGTAAACGAGTCCCGATCGGTTTCGATCTCTTCAGACGCCCATCCCGATATCTCTTCCACTTCAGAGGAATCATTCACTGCCGATGCGATCGAGCGACGCCCCACGGGCTCTCCCAATAGCGGGAACAGCGATTGCGCGTGTAGCGATGAGGAGATAAAGCTCGAGACCAAAGTCGTGAAGTAAGCAGCCAATAAAGAGCGATTCAGCATCTCCAAAACTCCCTTGTTGGAGGCAACAGTTTCCTCGACGGAGCGATTTGATTTACCGACAGAACATCCACCGAAGACAGAGGGGTCCTGAGCGTCATTACGCTATGTGATCCAATACGCACCCGCGAATTCGCGCTTCGGACTCATCCCGCCAATTCTTTGAGGGAATCTCGGTGCGTGTACCAAAAATCCAGGAATGCTGCCCCCTTCGCTCCGAATAAGTAGACAATGCGAATTAGCGGCGCAAGCGATTTTACCTAACGCATCTATTCTCAAAAAATCGGCATATCCTCCCAGTTCGCAACCTGTGGCCAATGCAAAAAAACCTCCGCAGCGACCTGCCAAGGCCTTCTATAAGAACCCTAGCCGCAGCCAAGTGGTGAGTCCTTTTGGACGGTAATACGACAGCTGGCTATTTGCAATAAATTCTCTGGCCAAACTGAGTCTGACAACTAAACCCGGTGTTCCTTGCCTTATGACGTCACGCCCAAGTTTTAACTGAAATGGAATCTGCGCGTGTTACGTTTAATCTTGGTCCTTGGATTGATCTTGGCGATCCGGCAATCAGCATCTGCGGCCATCGTAGTTTTAGACGGTAGTTTTGAGAGCCAAGCGACGGTTCAAAATCTTCCTCACTACCAAATGGGCCCTAATGGCGAAAAATGGGGAAGAGCATGGAATGGAGATTGGACTCCTGCTGGATTGGAATCGTCGTGGCGAGACGTCGAAGCGGGTAAAGGCGTATGGGTAGGAGGTGAAATTTGTAGAACGGAAGATTTTTCCACTGGATGGAAATGGGCCCATACCGGCGAAGTCTTTGGAATTATCAAAGATCGCCAAACGATGTCCCAGACTTTCGTCGCAGATGTAGATACGACCGGTAGCCTGAGTTGGTACGACGCCAATCGAAGTTCATGGAGGAACGATACATGGTTTGGTCGGCCAAACGATTACAGCGTGACCATTACCGACAATCTCGGCAACATCCAGACAATCGGTAATTACACGAGCTAAGTGTATAGAGGCCTCGAATCCAATAGATGGTCTAATACTCCCGATGATCGATGGACGCTCGCGAACAAGCAGGGTTGGGTGGCACGTACTGGAGCAAGTTTCAATCTCGTGAGTGGCAGAACCTATACGCTTAGCTTCAACAGTCTCAGCCCATATATCCGCGATTCGAATGGCAACATCACTGGAATTGACGATCGAACGACTTTGCTCGACGACATCAGCCTCATGTCATCTGCTCCGACTGTCCCCGAACCCAGCACCTTGGCCATCTTTGGCCTAGGCAGTTTAGGCCTCGCATACCTCCAACGTTGACGCCAATACCGATAGCCAGTTCGATTTCAGCAAACTTACCAAAGGGATACTCAACACTAAGCAAGATCCCGTTTAACCCATCTTTGATTGTGTCGAAAAACAGATCGGGGAATGTATGCAAGGAAGGTATTGCGCTACGCTGTCACGAATCAGGGCGTATGACTTAACGCTTCCTTTGGAACTTCG
>VGZN01000137.1 GCA_016872635.1 Planctomycetota bacterium
TCGAAACCACCCTCGCTTTGACTTACCGTTTCAACCGGGAATGTCCAGAGACCCGAGCGACGGTTCGCCGTCCACTGTACATTGACACCGAGCCATTGATCGATCAATCCGAGGTGGTCGGTATCGCCGATCGATTGCACAGTGCCCAGATGCCCCAAGCGTCGCCCCGCCGCGTCATAGAAGTAACGATCATCCGCACCCGACGGCAAACCAGCGAAGTTGAATTCGATTCCAAAGTGGAAAACCATCCCTGGTGGCAGACCATCGATTACGTACGTGATTTCCAACGCTCGACTTCCACTGAAAAGGGTGATCCCCTTGGTCAGCGTCAACGGTACGCCCCACGCGTTTCCTTGGCGTTGCATTTGCACCTGAATCTTACCGGCCGTTCGACGCAGCTTAGCATCGAATGGCAACGCCGTGAAATCCCCTCTCTCGATCGCTCTGCCATCGCGTACATCCGCCACACTGACGCCATCGTCGTAGAAGTGATCCATGAGGGATTTACGAGAAAACGTGTCATAGGACAAGCAATTCTCTAAGCCGCTTTGCTTAAAGACGACGCGATCATGAATGCTGGCAGTGGAATCAGAATTATCCGACGCGCCCTTGCGTACCTTTGCATGATACTCCTCGGGACGTCGCTGGATTGTAGCGAGCAAATTATGCTCCGCATCTCGAAGATCCAACTCGTAGAGCATGCCACCTTTCGCGGGAGCAAAATACGCGACCATTTGATCGTTGGCCAATCGCACTTCTGGAAACAAATCCTTGTCATAGTCTTCCGTGGTCGCATCAACCCACTCGCCACTCCGGCCATTGGCCTGCTCGATCAAATTGTCAGCAACAATCAGTTCTCTGTACGTCGCGTTCCGCAAGTGCGGCAGGTAAATCCCACCGAAGGCCCCATGCCAGTATGGACAGTTGCATTGGCCGCGGTACAAATGATCCTCGGCCTTGGCCAGAAGATTTTTGTCGGCTTGGCTTCTTCGAGCAAATTCCAGACGCCGGCTGATGTCTAACATGCGGCAGTACATCTCGTTCGCTTCGGAATATTTGATCCGGAAATTCCTCCAGAATCCGCCTCGCACCAACTTCTGGATTTGCGGCCAACGGGAGTCGCTTTCCAGCTCATGCACGATGGTGTGGTATTCCGTCTGGCGTTCAACAGGCAATGCCCACTCCGTCATCTCACGATAACTGCAATCGGGTAAAAAGACCCGCCCTGCAGGTGGTGTTTCGGTGATAGCGAGCGCAGGTGTCGTTGTGATCAACCAATCCCGGTTGAAGGTCAACAGATCAAAGAATTGTCGCAACCAACCTCGATCGTAGACGTGTTCTTTGGTGTTCGGCCAAGTCCCGAATTTTTCACCATCATCACCGAATACCAGGGTAGCCCCAGAGGTTTTTTCAGCGATCGATCGGCAATAATCAATCGTCTCGGCGGGGGCAGCAAACGGGATCAAGTAACGCAAACGCTCGCTACCAGGGAATACACGCAATACGTGCCCATCGTCTTCGGTCAAGAAATAATTCGTTAGCTGGGATGATGAGCAACCCGCCGCTTGGAAGTGATAATCATCGAGAATGGTGTACTGCATGCCTGCGGGTACAATGTCCCGCGTGAGTTGGCTTTCCCAGACTCTCTCCGGCATCCACATGCCCGAAACCGCGCAGTGGAACTCGTTCTGCAACCACCGTGTGTACTTTGCAATCTGACCGATGCGATCACGGCTTGGTAGCATCGTCAATATCGGCTCATAAAAGGGGCCACCGATAATTTCGATTCGCCCCACTGCCACCAATCGCCGAACGCGGTCGAGGTATTCAGGGTGGTTGCTTGACAGCCATAACATCAACGGCCCGGAAGTGTGCAAACCGATCTTCAAATGCTCGTAGCCTTCGAACACATCGAGGAACGGCAAGTAACTGTCGCGGTACGCTTGTTCTATAACGTGGTCAAAGTTCCCAACCGGTTGATGGTTATGGAGAACGAGGCAAAGACGAATCGTATTCTTCATGCGTTTCGATCCAAAGCAGGACACCAAAACAAAACCCCGAAACGGAATCGCCTAACAATTGCGAGCAATTGCCTCGGGTTCAGAAACCGGTACGACCACCCGCTGTTTCTATCGGCACAACCCCCACAATTGCTTCATCCGATTCCTTGGCAACCGAGTTCCATTCGAAAAATGATGGCATCGATACCCAACCCACCCCTAGGGAAAGTAGTTGTTGCAATGACAGCAATGCTCAACCTCTGAGCATTGGACGAGACTCTCCAAGGGACACAGCCAACTTGATTCACCCCTTTGGTATCCCGGAAAGCCGTTGGCTGCTCCTCGTTCTAATGGCATGCATCGCCGTCACCGGTTGTGAAATTCAGCGTCCATTGCCCACCGCCGAAAACAAGCTTGAGCCAAGTTTGGATCGCCCTGCCTTCGAAAATCAATCAGAAACATCAGCGGCAGTTTCTCCATCAGAAGGATTTGCTCACTGGGTTTCTGCTAGGGGGGGCGTCGAATATTCAGAGAATGGCCTTTCGGCGGCTAACTCCAAAATTGCAAATAATCCCGGTACTATTTCGCCAACGGCAATCCCACCCAATCACCCATCGGCCCCCTTGTCGCCCACTTCCAATCGACCGATGCCTGGACCGCCACCCATGGTTTGGGTTCAGCAACGTGCAGAGGCAAGCATGGGGCTACCGATCGGATTGTTTGTCGATGGCATGATGCTGATGAAACCTAACGGCACGATTTCCAGCATCAAAAGCCACGATATCGTCCATCAGACGATCACTTCAGAACCCTTTCGAATTCAGGATATCAAGTCGCTCAGCGAGGACTTGCAACGGGAGTTCGGTAATCGCTATCGGATACGCTCTGCGCATCCGTACTTGATCGTCGCGAGACCCGAAAAAATAAAAGTGTGGAGCGATCGATTCCTTCGGATGCATCACTCGATCTCACTCTTCTGTGCAAATCGCGGATTAACGCAGCGGTCTCCTGATTTTCCATTGATCGCAATCGTATTGGGGAATCGTTCGGAATTCGACCACTACGCCCTGCGCGATGGGGCAAAAATCCCCTCCTCATGCGTTGGTTACTACTCGCAAAGCAGTAACCGCATCGTCCTTTATGAATCCCCAAACGACTCCGACTCTAACGCGACACTGGAGACAATCTGCCACGAGGCCACCCACCAAATCGCTTTCAACACCGGACTGCACCAGCGTCTGGCCGCAAACCCACTTTGGATCGTCGAGGGATTCGCCGTTCAGTTCGAAGCCCCCTCGCTATGCAATTACGCAAAAGGAAACCGTTCTAGCAATTGGCCCAGCTCTCAAAAAACCGCTTGGCAGACTCTCAAAAAAGATCCAAAACGACTTCGCTTCATGCTCGAGGACATCGTTCGTGACGACCAACTCTTCCAGTCGGAAACTCTGGATGCATACACGGTTTCCTGGGCTCTCAGCAATTATTTGGCCCAACGCAGAAATCAACAGTACATCAATTACCTCCGAAAGATAGGCAAACGTGAGCCGTTTCTGCCGTACCCCGCGGGCGATCGCCTTTCAGACTTTTACGAACATTTCGGCTCCGATTTCGGCATCCTGACCCGCCAAATTTCCCAGCACCTAGATGACCTGAAATGACCGGGCCCCCCCCTCCTTGGCCCACCTCCAATCCGCCTTTTTCTCTCCGTCTGGGCCAGTCCATCCAAAATTACTGTCTGGACAATGCTTGTTCAGACGACTATTATTCCGATGTGAGGGTTCTGAGTGGGTAGGCGACACGCCCGATGAGCCCCGCGACCCGTTTACGCATTTACGCAACCACCAGTAAGCCCTTTAAGCCGTTGATCGCTATGGATGGGTTCGCACCATGTCGACCTTGAGCAAGACGAGTAAAAAGAGATTCGATTCGCCCGCTCAAGAGGTTTACTTGTCCTTGTGGCGAACCTACGACCGGATGCGAGCCATCGAGGATGAACTTTTCAACTCGTTGGATTTGACGGCTCAACAGTACAACGTTCTGCGGCTTTTGCAATCGGCTGCCCCTGCCTTAGTACCAACACTCCAAATCTCTAGCAAAATGATCTCTCGAGCACCTGACATCACGCGGATGCTCGACAAGCTTCAGGAACGAGGATTGATTGACCGAAGTCGCTCGGATGAAGATCGCCGAGCCGTTTTGATCGGGATCACCCCCAAGGGGATGGGGTTGCTCGCCGACCTCGCAGATAAAGTTAAAAAAACACACGTTGCGCAAGTGGGGCATCTTTCGGTCGAGGAGATGAGATCTTTGTGCGAACTTCTCGCTCGCGTGCGAGATCCGCACGAACCGGACGGCAGCGATTGGAAACCAAAGTCTTACTAGTTCCGAACAGGTATAAGGGCCAAGGAGTACGTACGATGATTCAAGCAGAAAACCAAACCGACGTCGTTGTGATCGGTGGCGGTCCCTCTGGCACCGCTGCAGCGACCATTATCGCTCAACGCGGGTACCGTGTTACTCTGTTCGAACGCGATCATTTCCCTCGGTTCCACGTCGGTGAATCCCTGATTCCCTATTGCTATCCGACGATCAAACGCCTCGGGCTCCTCGACAAGATGAAAACGAGTCACTTCACCAAGAAGTATGGCGTGCAATTCATCAACGAACATGGAAAGCTGTCTGAGCCGTTTCGATTTGAACAGTACGATCCCCACGAACGATCACAAACTTGGCAAGTGCTCCGTAGCGAATTCGATCAATTGATGCTCGACAACGCTCGCGCTCATGGAGTCATCGCTCACGAAGGTGCTCGCGTGATGGACGTGGAAACGGAAGGCGATCGCGTTGTAGGAGTCAAGGTGAAATGCGAAGGCGAAGAAACGAAGACAGTGCGTGCGAGTGTCGTTGTCGATGCCAGTGGCCAATCTTCGATGATGATCGACCGAATGAATCTTCGCCAATGGGACCCAGACTTGAAGAAAGCGGCGATCTGGTCGTATTTCAAAGGTGCCAAGCGGGAACCAGGGCTCGACGCTGGCGGAACCATTGTCATCCAGACCCAAGGCAAGAAGGGTTGGTTCTGGTACATCCCGCTGCATGATGGCGTCGTCAGCGTCGGCGTGGTCGCCGATTTTGACTACCTTTTCCGAAATCGGGACACGAAGGATCCGGAGGCACTCTTCCATCAAGAGGTCGCACGGTGCCCGGGCGTACAACCTCGTATCGCAGGTGCCGAATGCTGCGGTGAGTACCGCGTGCTCAAAGAGTACTCCTACAAAGCGAGCAAAGCCGCCGGAGACGGATGGGTTCTCGTCGGAGATGCTTTTGGCTTTCTCGATCCACTCTATTCTTCCGGGGTCCTATTGGCTCTGACATCTGCGGAAATGGCGGGCGATGCCATTGCGGATGCACTCGACGTCAATGACCCTTCCGAGGCTCGATTGCGGGCTTGGGAACCTCTTCACCTCAAGGCGATGAATCGCATGAGAACGTTAGTCCGTGCCTTCTACGATGGTCTGAACTTCGGCCAGTTAGTTCGAGAGAACCCAGACAAAAAGCACCTGATCACGGACATCCTTATCGGCAACCTATTCAAAGACGAAGTCGACGAATTGTGGCCATTGATCGAGGAACTCCGCAACGAGGAAATGGCGTCAGTCATGTCAGGCAACTAGTCTGGTACCGAGGCTGGACTGGTACCATTTCCGCTCTTGGTGGGTAGCGTCCAGGAGATGCCGGTCACATCTGTCCGCAGATGCGGATCCTAACCTGCATCTGCTCCATGCCGCATCAACCGAACTTTAGCAAATCAGAGCTATCCCCAAAGCGATCCGCTTTGACGCCGACTTGGTGAAGCATCCAAAGATACAAGTTGCACAATGGCGTGTTGTTCGGGAATCGCCAATGCCCTGGCTTCTTGATCCGACCTCCCGCGTTTCCCAGCATCAAGATTGGCAAATCATCGTGATTGTGACGATCGCCGTCTGAGATTCCGCTGCCGTAGATGATCATGCAGTTATCGAGCAATGTTCCATTGCCCTCGGGCACCATAGCGAGTTGTTCAGCGAGATATGCCAAATGCTGGATGTGGAACGTGTTGATTTTCTGTAACTTGGACTGCTTCTCAGCACTCTTACCATGGTGCGATAATTCATGATGGCTTTCTGGAGCACCGATCTCGGGGTAACCACGATTGCTTCCTTCGTTCGCCATCATGAAGGTGAGGACTCTCGAAGCATCGGTACGGATCGCCAGTGCGATCATGTCCATCATCAACCGACAATGTTCCGCCCACTCTCGGGGCACCCCCGCTGGACGAGAGTAATTAGGAATACCATTCTCTCCAATTTGAAGTTTATCGGTTTTCAGCAGTCGGTTTTCGACATCTCGGACAGCATAAAGGTACTCATCAAGTTTCCGCTGGTCCGCCACTCCGAGCCGCCTCTTCAATTGGTTGGCATCCTCAAGTGCGTAATCCAAAATACTCTTTCGTTTTCCCGCACGCGACTGATGGTTCTTTCCCTCGGAGACCTTGTCGGGGGTTCCAAATAGCCGTTCGAAAACCGCCGAAGGATCCATTTCCTTCGCCAAAGGGCTCGAATCGTTTCTCCAAGCCAGATTGCTGGAGTATGCGCATGAATAACCGCTATCGCAGTTGCCGGATTGAGCAGACCCCTCCAATCCTAACTCTAACGATCCAAATCGAGTTTTATGCCCTATCGCCTGCGCGGCAACTTGATCGATGGAAACACCGTTCTTAATGTCCGCACCGTCCGTTTTTCGGGGATGCGCTCCGGTCAAAAACGATGCGCCACTTCGGGCATGATCTCCAGGTCCATCACCATGATCGCGAGCCCCATCCAGCGTCAACCCAGTAAAGACAGAGAGATGCGCACGATGTTTCTCGAGAGAGGCCAGGGTTTGAGGCAGTTCAAACTTGGGACCTTCGGTCGACGGAGTCCATGTTGGCATGTGGATCCCGTTGGGAACCATCATAAATAGCATCCGCACCGGTTGATCGCTTGGACCTGCGCCGAGCACGCTCCGAGTAGGCAACATTGCCTCCAACAGAGGCAAGCCGACTGCAGTGCCAACACCTCGAAGCATTGTTCGACGGGACAATCGTGGAATCTTCATAGTTCTTCCCGCAACCCTTTGCGTTGAAATGGATCGCTCATGATGATTTCGTACATGAGATCTTGAAAACGGTTATCTTGCTGACTCGCCCGAAGAAGAATCTTGTCGATCGCGCATCGGTCGTAATATTCGAGCCCCCGACCGATACCATACACCATAAGCTTCTCAGTCAGCGTCCGTAAAAACCTCTCAGACTTATTGTCCCTCAAGACGCGGATCAAGTCGCCCGGGTTTCGAACCTTTTCCCCTGAGGGTAATTCTCCAGAAGCATCGATATCGCTACCGCGGTCTTGGGTTCGCCAAAGACCTACCGCATTGTAATTCTCAAGGGCCAATCCCATTGGATCCATAAGCTTGTGGCAGGAAGCACAAGCAGGGTTCGCACGATGCTGTTCCAACTGCTGGCGCAATGTCCCTACCAGTTCTCCTTTTTCCAGCTCAGGAACACCAGCTGGAGCAGGGGGAGGTGGCGTACCAAGAATATTATCGAGTATCCACTTTCCCCGTTTCACCGGACTGGTCCGAGTCGGGTTACTGGTCACGGCCAGAATCGAAGCATGGGTCAACAACCCCATCCTTTTTTGACCCTTCAATGAAACCTTGCGAAAACGGTCCCCTTCGACTCCTGGAACGCCATAAAACCTCGCAAGCTTTTCATTGAGGAAGGTAAAATCCGCATCCAGCAAACGCATAACATTCATGTTTTCTCGCATGACATTCAGAAAAAACAAGTACGTTTCGGTCCTCGCTAAATCTCGAATCTCCTCGTTCCATGTGGGGAACATGTTTTCATTGGGGACGACAGTTTCCAGTTTCCGAAGCGTCAACCACTGGCCTGCAAAGTTTCGAACAAAGTCACGGGCTCGCTCATCGCGAATCATCCTCTCCATCTGTCGCCGCAACACCACCGGATCTCGCAATTGCTTCTTCGCAGCCGCCGAAAGAAGCTCTTTGTCAGGGGTGGAACTCCAAAGAAAATAGCTGAGGCGAGTCGCTAACTCAAACTCGCTGAGCAGCGGGAATTCTTGTCCCCGCTTCTCCTCTGCTTCCTCAATCTTGAAAAGAAAATTCGGACTGACGAGAACCGCCGCAATCGCTACCTGCAACCCTGATTCGTACGACTCTCCTTCGTCCATCGTTGCCACGACGATATCAGTGAGTCTCCGGAGTTCTTCCTCCGTGACCAGTCGGCGATAGGCACGACTCGCTACTTTGCGTAGAACTTCAGTAGCCGCATCGCGAGGCGATCGAGTCGCCGAGGGCACAGCATCTCGTACCAATTCGCGATGGGATGCTGGCAGCCCCCCCTCTGCGGTTGGTTCCGAAGGCTTTTGACCTCGCAACTTCATGTCATAGATGTACAAGTTGGTATCCTGTGCAGACTTGCCACCCTTTGCCTCAATGTACTTGTCATTTACAAATGCCAGTTCGATACTTCGTTTTCCAGTCCGTAGCCGTAAAGGAATCTCAAACCCCTTGGCCTTGTCCGGTGATTCCGTCTCGACAGTCACTTCACCAGCCTTCTTTCCGTCGACGGTTACCACCACTTTCGGATACTGGCCAGCGGCCGCAGAGCCGGCCATACCAACGTCCAAGGTATAACGTCCCGTCCAAGGAGCTTGTTCCTCAAACTGGATCTTGCCATTGGAAAAGAAAACGAACCGATTTCCTTCGGCTTTGCCGCCTGAGTCTGCCCGCAACTGCTGGATCTTTCGAGGCGACTCGAAAACCGGCCCTGGATCAGGTGCTTTGATCACTCGTTCGCTGATTTCCTCGGCAGCCCGGACATATTTTTCCATCAAGAGAGGGGGCAGAGTCAATACATCTCCAATGTTGTCAAAGCCGTAGCCAACATCATCGCCCGGAAACCCGGTCGCAGGCTCATAATCGATTTGAAAAAGATCTTTAATCGTGTTGCGATACTCAAATCGGTTCAAACGCCGCAGGGTTACACTTCCAGGATTGGGGGTCTTGCCACAGTCAATATCGTTGAGTGTCGTTCGGATCCATTCGACGATTCGCTTCCGGTCGGCCACGCTCAATGGATCTGCTTCAGCGGGAGGCATGTCTCCAAGCTCAACCCGCTGAGCGACCTTTTCCCAAATCGATCGCTCCCTGAAAACGCCCCGAGCATCCTTGAAATACACCAGCGACAATCCACCATCAGCCTCCGCGCCGGCATGGCATCCAAAGCACGACTTGGTCAAAACCGGAAGGATCTGCTCCGAGAACTCCTTGTCCCGCGTCCCCCAATCGGAAGCACAAACGCGAGCACCGATCGCAAGCAAGCTCCAAAGCCCTACCCCGACCAGCAGTCCGAATCCAAGGGGAGGCACCCTTCGTCGTCGGCCCGTAAGCAGCCACATCAACGAATCGGCGTTCTGTTTTGCTCGATTCATCCGAACAACCCCTCCCGCATCCCGAGTAACTGATACCAATAAAAACGAAGGCCGAGTCTGCGATGCCGTTTTATCACAACGCAAACGCTGGTATCTTTTGGAAACCATTGTAGTGAAACTACGCAGGTACAAAGCGCCCTCGACCTCCAATCCACCAAACCATTTTACTATGCAAATTGAATCCGCAAGCGATCTCGTCTCCAAGAAATGTGTCCCTTGTGAAGGTGGCGTAGACGCGTGCTCACTGGAGCATTCACGGCAGCAATTGGGAGCGATCCCGCAGTGGCGATTGCGAGACGATGGCCTCTGGATCCAACGGACCATTCGATTTGCGAATTTTGTCGAGATGATCCGATGCGTAAATGCCATCGCTGAACTTGCCGAAGCCGAAGGGCACCATCCGGACCTGCATCTGACTGGGTATCGCGTTTTGGAGATTGAACTAACAACGCATGCGATAGGGGGTTTGAGCGAAAACGATTTTGTTCTTGCTGCCAAGATCGATCGATTGATCACAGCAGATTTTCCGACGGCAAAGGCCATTTAGCGATCCATGCAAACACCAAATATCGCGATCGGATGCGATCAAGTCACCGTTGTGTTTCGACATAGGAATTCGGAACAACGAGTTCTGGACCAATTGGACATTTCGGTTCCACGAGGTCAGATCGTATCGCTCTTGGGCCCGAGTGGATGCGGTAAAAGTACCTTGCTCAGGGCCGTAGCAGGTCTGATCACACCAGCTTCCGGAGAGATCCACATCGATGGCCAAGCGGTGGAAGATTCGCGGAACAAACTTGCTTTCGTCTTTCAAGAAGCCGCATTGCTCCCGTGGCGGAGCGTTTGGCAAAACGTCAAACTGCCGTGGGAGATACGAGGATCCCAATCAAGCTCTACTTC
>VGZN01000138.1 GCA_016872635.1 Planctomycetota bacterium
ATCGTAGGGACAGCCGAGCCGGCCACCTTTTCGGAATTCGGCAAAGCTGATTCCGCACATGGGGCACTTTTTTTTATCAGCGGCTGCCAAATCGTCAGCGGCCTTCTCGAGTTTGAGCTGCTTTGCCAACATGTTGGTCAACGCTGAAGCTGGATCCGGAGGGCCGTCTTGATTGAAGAAGGTCCTGGCGTGCTCCTCGCATAGATGGAGGATCGTGGGGCCGTTGGGGTCGGTCAATTCCGTGATATGGAACGTAGCCGTTTTTTCGCAGTGTTGGCACTTCATCGTCAAAAAATCTTTTACCGATTCGCGGTTTCAAGTTGGGCTGTTAGTATAAGCTTCTGGGACCAATCGGGCGATGCGGTTGGGTGAATGAAACAGGTGACTATCGGGCGAAAAGACTGGAATGAGTGCATTTCCTAATTTTGAAAACTTTCGAGATTTGCTCGAACAATTCGATTTTGTCCCTGTCTACCGAAGACTTTTGAGCGACCATTTGACCCCGGTCAGTGCATTTCGACTGCTCGACGATGGGCAAAGTTCCGCTGGTCTATTCGAAAGTGTCGTGGGTGGTGAGAAGATCGGCCGGTACAGCTTTATCGCGATCGGTCCGCGTGCTCGC
Organism: Planctomycetota bacterium; assembly: GCA_016872635.1. GTDB lineage: Bacteria > Planctomycetota > Planctomycetia > Pirellulales > Pirellulaceae > JBKCUI01. The sequence continues at coordinate 623 of VGZN01000138.1, forward strand.
GTTGTCGCTTATCGCAACCAAGTCCAATGGCATGAGAATGACCGAGTCACCGCGCTTGAGTGCGACGATCCGTTGGAGTTCTTGTCCCAAAAAGTGGGTAAGCGTACCGTGGCAGAGCTCCCGGAATTGCCACCCTTCGTAGGCGGTGCGATCGGATACGCGGCGTACGATGTTGTCCGATACGTAGAGCGTCTGCCCAACGCCCCCGCCGACGATCGCGGTTTACCGGATCTCGATTTCGGTTTTTATGATTCACTGGTCGTGTTCGACAACGTGAACAAGACGGTTATGGTGATCGCGCTCGTAGAACGAGTAAACCGGACCGGCGATGCGCGAGATCTCGATAGCGGCAAGGTGAATGATCCCTTGCAGGCTTACCAGAAAGCAGTCGATAACATCGAGAAAGTGGTGCAGCGATTGCAGCAGCCACTTACCAACCACTTGGTCTCCGATATTCCACTCCGCGTCGTTCCTACGCTGGAGCCACGATCCAACATCTCCAAAGAAGGCTTCATCGAATCTGTCGAAAAATGCCGTGAGTACATACGCGCTGGGGATATCTTTCAAGTCGTCCTCAGTCAGCGATTTGAAGTCGACTGCGGCTGCGAGCCAATCGAGATCTATCGATCGTTGCGAGTGATCAATCCCAGTCCGTTCATGTTCTTGCTCCGAACGCCGAATTGCACGCTCGTCGGCAGCAGTCCCGAGGTTATGGCACGCGTCGTCGACCGTGTGGTTACCGTCCGACCTCTCGCCGGAACTCGACCTCGAGGCAAATCGGCTGACGATGATCTTCGGCTTGCCGAAGAATTGCTCGGAGATCCCAAGGAGCGGGCCGAACATGTGATGCTCGTGGATTTAGGAAGGAACGACGTCGGACAAGTCGCCCAATTTGGTTCGGTGCGATTGACCGATTTGATGGTCGTTGAACACTACTCGCACGTGATGCACATTTCGTCGAACGTCCAAGGAATATTGCGTGAAGATTTATCGGCCATGGATGCCTTTCGAGCTTGCCTGCCCGCCGGTACGGTGAGTGGTGCTCCCAAGGTCCGCTCCATGGAGATCATCGACGAAATGGAACCCACACGCCGCGGACCCTATGCAGGTGCCGTCGGGTACTTCGATTACCGCGGAAATATGGATACCTGCATCACACTTCGAACGATGGTCATAAGTAACGGTAAAGTTTACGTCCAAGCAGGAGCTGGGGTGGTCGCTGATAGTAACCCGGAAAGCGAATATCAGGAGACAGTCAATAAATCCAAGGCATTGATGGCCGCGATCGGGGTGACCATGGAGCGCGAAAAAAGGGAGCGGGAGTGAGAAAGGTGCACCCTTTCCGACTGTACCGCCCACGCCAAGGCGGTTTTCAGCTTTGTTTTTGTGCTTTGAGCCCGAACCGATTATTCTTGGATGAATCGGCCTACGTCGGTCGAAATAGCCATCGGAAATTCCCCGCAGGAAAACGCTGCGAAACAATCGTAGCGAACCACCTTGGAAGCTCTCCTCAACGCTGAAATCGGTTTGACGTCATTTCGATGTGGCTTTGTGATCGAAGTGATAGCAGTCGGTTTTTGGATCACCAGGGTTGTTCTTTGGTCATTTGCGGGTTTTTGCGGGAATTATCTCTCCGCAATCAAGGAATTTGCGACTGGCGCGGGATTTGCGGCTAAATTCGCGTCCTTATCGCGAGGGGCAGCTTAGGGCCCCGACCGCACACTGCTTATCAACCGCAAAACAGAGGAAGTTATGAAGATTCTCAAGGTGAATAAACTCCGAGGTCCGAACATCTGGGCGAACTACCCAGTGCTCGAAGCTTGGGTTGACCTCGAAGAACTGAAAGATACTTCCTCGGAAATGATTCCGGGGTTCAACGAGCGACTTATGGCATGGTTGCCAACAATGGTCGAGCACCGCTGCAGTATCGGCGAACGAGGGGGCTTTTTCGTGCGCCTCCGACGCGGTACCTACATGGCGCACATCCTCGAGCATGTGACTTTGGAATTGCAAAGCCTGGCAGGGACACCTGTTGGTTTTGGCCGTGCTCGGGAAACCGCAGTCGATGGGATTTATAAGGTTGCGATTGCCTACAAAGAAGAGCAACTCGGTCTGGTCTGCATCGACAAAGCCTTTGAGTTGATCATGGCTGCAATCCATGACACTCCTTACGATATTGACAAAGTGGTTGCAGAACTGAAGGAGTACGCATATGACGTTTGCTTGGGGCCAAGCACTCGTTCGATCGTCGATGCTGCTAAGGAGCAGGGCATTCCGTGGCGACGCTTGAACGACGGAAGTTTGGTACAGCTCGGATACGGTGTTCATCAACGCCGTATTTGCACTGCCGAGTCCGATTCGACTAGTGCGATTGCGGAATCTATCGCGCAGGATAAAGACTTAACCCGAATGCTTCTACGTTCGATTGGGGTCCCAACGCCGGAAGGCCGTCCGGTGGAAAGTGCGGAGGATGCTTGGGAAGCCGCCGAGGATATCGGGCTACCTGTTGTGGTCAAACCGCAGTATGGGAATCATGGTCGCGGTGTGGCAACCAATCTGCAGTCCAAAGATCAAGTCATGGCGGCGTATCAGGCTGCGCGTGAAGAGGGGCGATCGATCGTTGTCGAACGTCATGCACCTGGAGACGATTACAGGATGCTCGTCGTCGGTGGAAAATTAGTCGCTGCCGCTCGACGCGAACCCGCACATGTCATCGGTGATGGCCAGTCCACAGTCCAGCAATTGATCGATAAGGTGAACGAGGATCCTCGCCGAAGCGATGGGCATTCCACTTCTCTCAGCATAATCAAAATCGATGCCGTAGCTCTTGGCGTGTTGCTAGAACAAGGCATGACGCCTGATACGATTCCACCCGTCGGAAAGAAGGTTTTGATTCGGCGCAATGCGAACCTGAGCACCGGCGGCACGGCGACCGATGTGACTGACATGGTCCATTCTGATGTCGCTCGCCATGCAGTTGAAGCGGCTCGTGTGATCGGTTTGGATATAGCCGGGGTCGACATCGTCGCCCAAGACATCTCGCAACCGCTTCAGGGGCAGCGAGGGGTTATTGTCGAAGTCAACGCAGGGCCTGGACTTCGCATGCATATTGAACCTTCGGCTGGTTCCCCGCGACCTGTTGGGCAATCGATTATCGATATGATGTTCCCAAGTGAAAGTAATGGACGCATTCCGATTGTGAGTGTTACCGGTGTTAATGGTAAGACTACCACGACGCGGCTTATCGCTCATGTCATCGCCAGCACCAATAAGAAAGTTGGGATGACTTGTACCGATGGAATTTACGTCGGTGGTCGACGCATCGACTCGGGCGATTGCAGTGGCCCGCAAAGCTGCCGTTCGATCTTGATGAACCCATTTGTCGAAGCGGCAGTGCTTGAAACAGCTCGGGGCGGGATTCTTCGCGAAGGTCTCGGATTCGATTTCTGCGATGTCGGGATCGTGACCAACATCGGCGAAGGGGATCACCTCGGGCTATCCGACGTCGACACTGTCGAGCAACTTGCACGCGTCAAACGCTGCGTGATTGAGGCTGTTCACAAAACTGGGTTTGGAGTTCTCAAGGCCAATGATCCTATGACCGCGGAAATGGCGGAACGCTGCAAAGGCCGCGTGATATTTTTTGCGATCGATGAGAACGATTCCGTCCTATCTGCTCACCGCGGAAAAGGCGAGCGTGTTTGCTTTGTGCGTGATGGGATCATCGTCATGGCCGAAGGTAACTCTGAGACAGGACTAACAACGCTCGACAAAATCCCTCTCACGCATAATGGTCGGATTCAGTTTCAAGTTGAAAATGTGCTGGCGTCCGTTGCTGCATGCTGGGGATTGGGAATGCCGACTTCGCAAATCGCATGCGGGTTGGAATCGTTTTCGGCACACATGGATAAAGTTCCAGGCCGGTTCAATTTGCTCGAGTTCCACGGGGCAACGGTTATTGCGGATTACGGCCACAATGCGTCAAGCTTGCTGGCGATCGTCGATGCGCTCAGCCAATTCCCACAAGGACACCGCACTGTTGTCTATTCGGCAGCCGGTGACCGCCGAGATATCGATATGATTCGACAAGGCGAAATTCTCGCCGATCATTTCGACCGGATTATCTTGTACGAAGACCAGTACCTGAGGGGACGAAAGCCTGGCGAGATCGCCGCGATCTTCAAACAAGGTATGGATGGTGGTAAGCGGGTGAAAGAGATCTATGGAGTCACAGGTTGGCCCAACGCGGTGGATCGAGCTTTGAAACTGATCAAGGCTGGCGATCTCATGTTGTTGCAAGCGGATTCGATCGATGAGACAGTGCAATACCTACAACGAGCCATTGAGCACGAAAATCTTGGACGCGAGATCGATATGGATTCGGCGCTCGATACCAACGAAGCGATCGCCAAAAACGCACCTGTGAACCTCCAAGAGGCAAAGGCCCCCACTGCCCGCTAAAGCGGCTGATTGCCCTACCATCATCGTTGTCCTGGCTCTGTCTGAATTAGCCGGTCGGCCTTAGCCGCGGTTTATGAACGCTGGACAGGCGTCAAGCCGCGAATGCCGGGGCGAGTGCCTTATGGCTGATCAAGTGTATCGGACGATGTGTTGCAACGTTGAACCGCACTGAATGTTGACCAATTTTTCTACTGCTTGGTCATCGTTTCATCCAGATTTAAAATGATCCGTGAAGCCAATGTCCAGGCGGCTGCATCTTGTGGTGTTGTACCCTGCGGCAGATCCCTCATTTTGCTGGCATCGCCAGTTAATATTTCGCGCGGGTTCACCCAGCCATCTGCCAATCGCTTGCGTTGCACCCGGATATACTTCATCAACTCTTCGCGTTCGCGATCCGAGGGGCTTCGTGAGGTTGCGAGTAGAAATGCGCGATCTATGCGGCTCAGATCGTCCTGTTTCGCTTCATTCAATATCCGAATCGCCATCGCTTGAGCCGATTCTACGAAGATCGGTTCATTTAGTCCGGTCAAAGCAGCCAATGGAGTGTTAGAACGCACTCGACGAGCGCAGGACAAATCTCCGTTGGGGGCATCAAATGCACTTAGGACCGGGTCGGGCATCGACCGCTTCCGAAACATGTACAGGGCGCGTCGATACCGCTCGGGGCCTTGGGCTGGATTCCAATACCCAGGATAAACGTAGTTGTAGTCGAGTACGTTTTGTGGAACGGGAGGAATGACACTGGGGCCGCCGACTTTTTGATGCAGCAAGCCCGATACGCTCAGTGCGATATCCCGTACGGTTTCTGCATCGCATCGGAAACGAGGACCACGTGTTAACCATCGGTTCTTCGGGTCCCGCTCTAGCAATTCCGGGGTGCCCCGCGAGCTTCGTTGATACGCATCGCTCATCACAATCTTTTTGATCAACTGCTTTTGGCTCCAACCCGATTCCATAAAATTGATGGCGAGATTGTCCAAGATGCTCTGATACTCGGGTACCGGAGCTCTGGTCCCAAAATCCTCTGACGTCTCTACGAGCCCTTGGCCAAATAGAGTCTGCCACACGCGGTTCACTGCCACGCGCGCAGCCAGTGGAGACTTTCGATCAACCAACCAACGGGCCAATCGCAATCGTGCCGGCACCTCCGCCGTGCCCGTCGTTGAGGAATGCGGTATTGAGGTTTGGTGGAAGCTGGCTAATAGTCTCGGCTGAACCGCATGGATCGGTTGATTCCAATTGCCTCGAGCGAGGGTATACGTGGTTCGCGCATTGTTTCCCTCCCGTTCACGCATGTGTAAAACGCTCGTCTTTGCATTTGGAAACCGTTTCCATTCCGCGTGAATTCTCTCTGCTACCGACTTCGCGTCCTCGCGTCCCGCGATCCAGGCGAACAAGGCTTTGTCGTTCGGGAGGACTTCGATTCCATCACCTGTTGCGAGCATGGCAAGGATCGCATCGTGATCGACCTTGGGTGCGACGGGCGCAGATGCGTTGGTAACGCTAATCCGGCAGCATCCGACCATATCACCTTGTCTCCATACAACTTTGAGCTTGCAATCGTTAAGATTCTCAAGTGGCTTTTCAAGTTGTAGTACTGCCACCGAGGCCTGGTTGCGAAGACCTAATCCTCGATCCGATTTCCAAGTCGTTTCGTCCTTGCCGTCGATCAAAAGACTTGCCGGTCCCGATGCGGACTTGCCGTCCGCCGACTTTTCCTCGGCGTTCGCGAAGTCTGCGGTTGCTGAGGAGAACTTCTGCTTTTCCCAATCGTTATTTCCTGGGCGTTGGACGAGCAGTTCAACCTCGTGCAGATCCCACATGCCCACACCGTTGCGACCTGGGCCTCGGAATGGAAGCTCGTCATGTGAGAGAACCTCAAATTGGAGACCCGTGATTGTTTCCAAAGGGGATGGTGCCAACATGAAGATATCATTGCTGCTATGACCGACCATGAGGATCGATTCGTCTTGTTCCTGAACAGGGTGATTCAGGCCGCTGATCGTTTCCAAGAGTTCGGCGTGGAGTGGCGACCACTCAGGTCGCGATTGGAGAAGTTCGTTTCGCCACTTGGAAAAATCTTCGCGCCAGTTGTTTTGGCGAGCTAGGAAGTCCTTCAGTTCACCTTGGATACGGTATCGAATCTCGCGGATGGTATTCAATTGTTCGGGAGTATATACCCACGACCGAGCTTCAAAAGTATTGTTGAGGAATGCGAACATTCCATAGTATTCATCGTGAGTGATCGGATCGAATTTGTGGGTGTGACACTGGGCGCATTGGAGCGACATGCCGAGTACCGATTTGCCGACACAGTCCATTCGATCAAACATTTCGACCATTCGAAATTGCTCAGGGACAATTGCTCCTTCTTCATTGATCATGCTATTACGCAGGAAACCGGTGGCGATCATGGTTTCTTGGGTTGCATCGGGTAACAGATCACCAGCGATTTGCTCGATGACAAATTGATCGTAAGGCATGTCGCGATTGATTGCATCGATGACCCAGTCTCGCCAAGCCCATTGGTCGCGCTGCAAATCTTTCTCATATCCATTGGTATCGGAGTATCTAGCGACATCCAGCCATGGTCTCGCCCATTTCTCGCCATAGGCTTGATCGCGAAGTAACGTGTCGACAGTGGCTTCTAGGCCATCCTGTTTCGCTCGCTCCAATTGCTCGGGAGATGGGGGAATGCCTAGCAGATCCAGATAGACACGTCGGTACAACTCCCATGGTTCCGCGGATGGATTAGCTTTCCATCCTTTGAGCGTGAGCGTGGACTGGATCGCTTCATCGATGCTGCTTTTGAAAGCGTTTGTCCTTTCCGGAGGAACAAAAGCCCAATGCTTTTGATAACTGGCTCCTTCATCGATCCATCGTTTCAAGTGTGCCTTCTGTTCGGTGCTCAGCGGATTCTTCTCGGAAGGAGGAGGCATCAGCGTATCGAGATCCTCCGAGAGGATGCGTCGTACTAACTCACTCTCTGCGGATTTCCCAGGAACGATGGCGGCGACGCCGGACTCACCACCGGCCAATGCACCTTCGCGAGTGTCGAGTCGAAATCCGCCTTCACGCTTCGCTTCGTCGACACCATGGCATTGGGAGCAATGCTCCGCAAAGATCGGCTGAATCTTGGACCGAAAATCAATTTCCTCAGCGTGGAGTTCGCTTGAAAGTAAAAGGAGCACGAGTCCCGTAACCAACTGGCCCGTCAAGGTCAGGTCTGCAACTGGCGTAGTGGCTGGCCGTTTGTAACACGTAAAGTTCATAGTGCACTTCTTGAAGTTGATAGGCGAGAGTCGCGAGGGCGGGAGGCGTCGGAATCACGACGAATCTCCATTATCCATGGAAATCGTCAACGGAGAAGCTACAGGGGGGCAGCATTCTGAATTTGCTCATTGGGGTGCGGCCGCAAACGATGGCATCGGCCAACTCAACTCCATAAATTTTGCGGTAACCCAAGTAACTCGACGTTTGTCGTGCGTTGATCTCAATCACGACCCAACCATGGTTGGCGTTGGACGATGTAGAACTGGGGCCGATCGGGTTTGCGACGAAATCGATACCGATCCAACCTCTCGGATAACCTGGTAATGCCGCTAGGACGTGCTCCGCAATGCTGTGGAGTTGGTCGTGATGGAAATCTCCGAGCGGACTGGTTCCCCCGGCATAGGAGATGGGGCTGCCAAAATCGTTCGTCGCATGGAACTTCTGTTCGAATGCGCCAAGGGTGGCAAAGTTCATGCCTTCCGAGGATGTTGGTCCGGCGATGATCGCTAGGCTGGCGGGTGTTCCCTGAACCCAGGGTTGCACAATCCAATCCGAGGTCGATTGCCAAAGCGGGTCTGAGGAGTGGGCAAACGAGATGATGGACTCGCGCGTTGCAAAGCGTTTCATATCAGTCCCACCGGCACCGAAACGTCGTTTGACCACCCATCCGCTGCTCGATGTTAGCGACGATGGATTCTCGAGAAACGTTTCGAGGAGAATAGTAGGTGGATGGGGAATACCAGCGGCGGCCAAGTGGCATGCAGTAAGCCACTTGTCGGTGGCTACGTTTAAGAACTGGGCATCGCTCGCAATCAACGCGATTTCTGCCTCGCGAAATGCCCGTACCATGGACGTCAGCATTCCGTCCAATTCGGGAGCGATCACCACCGCAATGTCGCATGGTAAAGCTAGTTCGGTCCAAATTTTTTCGGTGGTGGTCCAGCACGGAGCGTTTTGCAGCGAGACGTCTTGTGGCGAGATAGGGCAGATTTCGAAGGGTGTCAAATCGAAACCACGTCTTGAGGCCCATGCTGCAATCGAGGCTTCCAGCGGTATTCGAACGCGATGTCCAGAGCAAACCAGATCGCTGGCGAAGGAGTAAAGCATCGCAAAGCCTTCGGCGAGCAAACTCGAGGGGGCGGCCGATGGATGGCCATCGTGGTCCGCGTGAAAAAAGCCGCTCCCACAGATCATTTCCAGCAGTGCAATGCGCAATCAGTACTCGTCTCTTCGTAAGTCCATATTCTCGTAGGCATACTTTTGGGCAAACCATTGCCGCCATGCGAGCATGTCGTAGCCAAAGCTTTCTCCGGTTAGGCTCTGCAATGCGGCGAGAACATCTTTGTGTTGATTCACTCGCGTCGTTGGCGGCGGGGCGCCATTTCCGAAGGAAACACCTCCGTTGCTCGAGAAACCGGCATTGGTATTGCCGGGTGGTCCTGCTGGTACAACGAGGTCTGTCGAGATCAAAGAATTGATCAAAATTCCGATGAAACGTTTATCATTGAGCGGGCCCATGTTGTACGCAGCCCGATCACGTTGTTTTTTGTCGGGAAGGAACGCCGCAAAACCATTGACTGCCATTTCTCGGACATAATCGTCACCAGCAGCGAGGTAATCCAAGCAATTATTGACGACATTAAGGTCGGTGTCCTCCATCGCGATCTTGATGATCGTAGGTGTCACGATGTACGGAGGCATTTGCTGGAGCCAGCCCAGATAAGTCATGCGGTTGGGCGAGGGGTCTTCGCGGAAGAGTTGGTGAAGCTTCCTGATCACCAACGGGTTATTCAACGTTTGAAAGTAGGCTTGCGATTCGGCTTGTTGCCGCGTATTCCCTGAGAGACCTTTTAACTTGGCGTCGAGTTCCCGTTCGGCATCGCGAGTTTGGATCTTTCGTTTTTCGTCGAGATCCATCAACGCTTTTTCTTGCCAGGTGAACCAAAGACCTTTATCCCCCTTGATTTTTCCGCGGCGGAAATTGGCGACTTCACGACGGATCCATTTCCCAGTCGCATCGTCTTTCATGTACTTGAGATTCTCCCAAGCGTTACGGTCG
>VGZN01000139.1 GCA_016872635.1 Planctomycetota bacterium
ATGTGCTGGCCTCCGAGCAAAGCGGATCGTCGGTATGCTGGCGTGACCCATCTCGATGTAGCAGATCTAAGCAACGATGACATCGAGTCGGTACAGCAAACGCTTCGTGAGAATGGCGTAGCGATCAGCGGACTAGGGTACTACCCTAATTGTTTGTCCCATTCCGAAGAAGAAGCCGAGCGGAATGTAGAGCACTTGAAAAAGGTGATTTCGACGGCCCCAAGACTGGGGGTCCACCGAGTCAATACGTTCATCGGCAGAGACCATACCAAGAGTGTCGATGAAAACTGGCCGCGCATGCTGCGAACTTGGAAGCCCATCGTCGATTTGGCCGAAAAGGTTGGGGTGCAGATCGGTATCGAGAACTGCCCGATGTTTTTTACAGCGGACGAATGGCCCGGAGGCAAGAACCTCGCCACATCGCCAATCCTGTGGCGGCGCTTGTTTGCGGACTTAGCTAGTCCAAATTTGGGGCTCAACTACGACCCATCGCATATGGTGTTCCAGCATATGGATTACCTCAAGCCGATTCGAGACTTTATCGATCGCATCTTTCATGTTCACGCGAAGGATGTCCGCGTCGATCGGCACTTGCTCGACCAGCACGGGATTCTCGCCCATCCAAACTTGTACCATTTCCCTAAGCTCCCCGGGCTTGGGGATATCGATTGGGGCAAGTTCTTTTCGGTGCTCGGGGATGCTGGTTACACCGGTCCCGTTTGCGTCGAAGTCGAAGATCGTGCTTATGAGAAGAGCCTGGACGATCGGATTGCTGCACTCTCGCAAAGCTACCGTTATCTTTCTCAGTTTATGCCGATTTAAATTAAGCCGACTCAAAGGCGCGTTGAGAGGATCCATAAACGCGAAACCGTGGATCTGCTCCACTGGCCCGTTTGTACATCGAAATCCTTCGTTCCCCATTCGTAATTCCAACGTCGACTCGCTAGCCGCTAGTCTTTCCACTCCTCACCCACCCAGGAGCATCTCTCCATGACCTCTCCGAATACTGCCAAGCAAATTGCGAACGTGATGAATGAAACGCGGGTTTTTCCGCCGAGTGCAGAGTTCTCATCGCGGGCAGCGATCGGCTCGACGGATGCCTATCAAGCACTCTACGATGAGTCGATTGCGGATCCGGAGAAGTTCTGGGACGGACAAGCTAAATCGCATTTGCATTGGTTCGAACCCTACACGCAATGCTTGGAATGGAGTGAGCCATTCGCGAAATGGTTTGTGGGTGGCAAGACCAATGTCTCGTACAACTGTCTCGACGCTCATGTTCGAGCTGGCCGAGGCGATCGAGTTGCATTTTTTTGGGAAGGCGAGCCGGGGGACAAGCGAACGATAACGTACGCTCAGTTGCTGGAGGACGTGAGCCGTTTTGCCGCCGCTCTTGATCGTCTCGGGATTCGCAAAGGGGATCGTGTCAGCATCTACATGCCGATGGTTCCGGAACTGCCTGTTGCGATGCTGGCCTGCGCCCGAATCGGCGCGATCCATTCGGTGATCTTCGGTGGATTTAGCGCCGAAGCGATCGCGGATCGGAATAATGATGCGCAAGCCAAATTGATTATTACCTCCGATGGAGGTTGGAGGCGAGGCAAGGTTCTCCATCTAAAGCAGACGGTGGATGAGGCGTTGGCGAAGAGTCCATCCGTGCAGCATTGCGTAGTGCTTCAACGCGTGAACAATAATTCTCCCATGACTGATGGACGGGACGTATGGTGGCATGACTTGGTGAGCAAGGAGTCCAGTAATTTCCCAGCAGTGCCGCTTGATAGCGAAGATTCCCTTTTCATTCTCTATACCAGTGGCTCGACCGGGAAACCGAAGGGGATTCGGCATACCATGGGTGGGTATAACTTGTATGCGAAAAGGACCTTCCAATGGGTCTTCGATTATCGCGATGAAGATATTTTCTGGTGCACTGCGGATTGCGGTTGGATCACCGGCCATAGCTACATCGTCTATGGTCCACTTTCGGCGGGTGCAACTCAAGTCCTTTACGAAGGAGCTCCTAATTGGCCCGAAGAAGACCGGTTTTGGGACATCATCGAACGGTACAAAGTCTCGATTTTATACACGGCGCCAACTGCCATTCGCGCGTTTATCAAATGGGGTGACCATCACGTAGACAAGCACGATCTGTCTTCGTTGAGGTTGCTTGGAAGCGTCGGCGAAGGAATCAATCCAGAGGCATGGATGTGGTACTACGAAAAAATTGGGGGTGGTCGATGCCCAATCGTAGATACTTGGTGGCAGACGGAGACCGGGGGCATCATGATGTCGCCACTTCCAGGCGCAATCGCATGCAAGCCCGGATCGTGCACACGTCCTATGCCGGGGATCGTGCCCCGCATCCTGCACTCCGATTTGACCGATGTTGGTACCAACGAAGGTGGCATGCTCTGCATCGAAAAGCCTTGGCCAGGGATGCTGAGAGGAATCTGGGGCGATGACCAACGTTATCAGGAAGCCTATTGGAGCAAAGTACCCCATATGTACTTGACCGGTGACAATTCTCGTCGCGACGAAGATGGTTACTATTGGATCATGGGACGCATCGACGACGTCATCAATGTCTCCGGGCATCGACTCAGCACCATCGAAATTGAGAGTGCCTTGGTAAGCCATCCTTCTGTCGCAGAAGCTGCAGCAGTGGGACGCCCGGACGAGATCAAAGGCCAAGGGATTGCCGTTTTTGTGACGTTGAAGAACCATGAGCCCAGCGATGCGATGAGGGATGAACTCAAAAAGCACGTTCGAAAGGAAATCGGGGCTTTGGCTGTGCCCGATGAAGTGCGATTCACGACCGCATTGCCCAAGACTCGGAGTGGCAAAATCATGAGACGCTTGCTACGCGACATCGCGGCTGGCAAAGAGTCCGCACAGGATACCTCGACCCTGGAGGATTTCAGCGTTTTGGCAAAGCTTCGGAGCGACGAAGAATCGTAGTCCCGACAAGGGCTCTTTGAGTATCTGCTTTGACGCTTCAGCATGTCGGTGAAGGATTGAATCAAAGGCCGTTCCAGGATGTCAGCGAGAAGATAATGACAATTGCCGTCGAACCAAACCACGACTCTAGCAGTGATCCAGGTCGCGATTCGAGCGAGGAAGTTGTTGCAAACGGCGATGCCGTTCGCTTGTTTACCGATTCCGTGCTCAATGGAATCCATCAGGGGGATTGCGTCTCACGCATGAGCGAGTTGCCAGCGGAGTCGTTGCAATTGGTATTCGCTGACCCCCCCTTCAACATCGGGTACGAATACGATGTCTACAAGGACTCGCTCGAACGCGAGCAATACTTGGCATGGAGCAGGTCTTGGATGGCTCAAGTCCACCGAGTCCTTGATGCGTCAGGTACGTTTTGGCTTGCGATCGGTGATGAATATGCTGCGGAATTAAAACTGATCGCGCAAGAGGTTGGGTTTCATTGCCGAAGTTGGGTCGTGTGGTATTACACCTTTGGCGTGAACTGCAAATCCAAATTCACCCGTTCGCACGCCCACTTATTTTACTTTGTGAAGGACCCAAAACGCTTTACTTACAACGCCGCCGATATCGCTGTCCCATCGGCGCGTCAGTTGGTGTATGCGGATGCGCGAGCGAACCCGAAAGGTCGAAATCCGGATGATACTTGGATTTTACGACCACAGGACTGCACCGAGGGCCTGACTCCTAATGAAGACGTCTGGTACTTTCCTCGGGTTGCAGGGACGTTCAAGGAACGAGCCGGGTTCCATGGGTGCCAAATGCCCGAACAACTCCTTGGGCGGATCATTCGAGTCAGTTCCAACCCAAGCGACATTGTTATGGATCCGTTCTCAGGGAGCGCTTCGACGTTGGTCGTTGCAAAGAAGTTGGGGCGTCATTTTCTAGGGTTCGATCTGTCGAATGAATACGTTCAATTGGGTACGGATCGATTGAGTCGAGTGTTGATCGGCGAGACGCTCGAAGGGGCACCCGAACCAAAAGTCAGTGCGCCCGCAACCAAAGATGGGAAGCAACGGTTGGACGACGGGGCAGGACGCAGGACACGGCGAAAGAACATGACGGGGCTTGCCTCTCCGATGCTGCCGTTTCCTGATGAATTGATGAGCGAAGGTGAGCAACTGCTGCGAGCGTTTCAAGAATCTAATCGTGGGGCTAGTCCGGACCGAGTCATTGTGGATCCTGTTTTGAATGAGGCGTTCCATAAGGCGTGCGATGCGATGGAGATTCCAGGGAGCAAATCAGAACGCAACCGATTCTTGCTCCGATTGCGCAAATTTGGCAAGTTGATGGGGACGGAAATATCACGCGAGCAAGTAACGGTTCCGAGATGGAGTGAGCTTGACCGCTATCTTCACGCCTCGGAGATCGCGTGGCGTCGCGTCGCGGATGCCTACCTCGCGGATCTTGATGAGATCCTTTGCGAACCCCGATTGACGGAGCAGTTTGACTGCATCGCGGCTGATCACGCACCCGGACGAAACCCGTTGGAATACCGTTGGGGGGCGCTTTTATTGCGTCGCGCGTTGGGAGGAGAAAAAGAGTCAATAGCTTTGCCATCGACTGACGAGGGAGAGTCGATCGATTGGGAGCGGGTGGAAGCTATTTCGGCAGACCGTTTGGAGTTGGAGAGTGTTACGGATTCGTCCGCACTTTATTCGATCGGTACGATAGATGCGGGAGGGAGTGGGCGGAGATACCTGTTCGTCGGAGAGACGTTGAATCTGAGAGAGCGATTGCGAGTGCAGTTTGAGTCGGCAAAGAACGCGACGTGCGAAGGGCTTCCCACACGGCGATTTGTTGTTCAATTCAAACCCCTCGGAGAACTGAATACGTTGACGCAACAGTACCGCTGTAGGTTAGTGGAAACGCTTCGTCCTGAGTGGAATTTGCTCTCGGCCTCCTAGTCACGCTTGCACCTAGTCACGCTTTCCCGTCCATGGGAAAGCTGATGATCGACAAGTCCGATACGCGCAGGCTATCTCCCAGTGGTTCGCACTTATTCTTCTTCAGCGATCCGCCCACGACCAAACGCGAATTCGAACTCGCTGAGGGCCGGAATCAGCATAGCGGCGGTTGCAAACGCGTAGGACACCGTGATGGTGCTGAATACCGTGAGCTCTTGATCGCGAAGGATGAAGCTGGTAATGGCGAAAAAGGTGAGGAAGGGGAGCAAGAACGAAGTGACAGTGATCGCGGGTGAAGGGTTGCGATTTCCGAGAGCTACATAGAGTCCGGTTCCGCCACCTAGGATAATCATTAAAAACGGGGCCAATTGACGGCCAAAGGAGCCGCGGAACATAAGCATGATGAGCATGCAGGTCGCCACGCCAAGGAATAGGAAGAACACCGTACCGAGGCTCGTTCCAATCGCGACGCGACTCTGGTAATAGATCATGCCACAATGAACTCCAAGCATGGCGACGAAGACATTCATCACCATCAAGCAGATCACCGTGAACACCAGATTTTCGGTGGATAATCCACCACCCCACCAAAGGTAGAGGCACAGCAGGATCGGCATCAGAACCATTTCTTTGGTAGCGTATAGCACGCCTACAACTTTTCCGAAGAGGAAGGATGCAGGCGTGATCTCGGTGACCAAGAGTAGATCGAGTGCACCGGCATCTCGCTCATTTGTGATCGAATTAACGGCGAGTGCGTTGATCATGATCAACGAGAGAACGAAGCAAGGAGCCAACAGCGAAACGGTCGTTGGGACCAGTTGTTCTTGGAACCCCGAATCGGCGTATGCAGCACCCGATTGAAGCGTCTGGTGCAAACCAAATCCGATGAGAAGCGAAAAGAAAATGTAGGCAACACGGATGAAAAGGATCTTCCGACCGTACGCCCATGTCATCATCTCGCGCCAAAGGATTGGATTGTTCCACATGCCTCTCGGCTCGCGGCTTTTCCATGACTTGACGACCCGTTCCGGTTCAGTCTTTGGCGCGGTCGTTGCCGAGGCATCAGCCGATGCTTCGCTGTTGTTTGAGGCAGCCGCCAATGGTGGTGCATCATCCCACTCAGCAACCACGTTGCGGCGTTCTCGAGAAGGGTTCCACACCCTGAGTTTCGCGATGGACAAGAGGGACAGCGTCACAGCCAGGCCACTCATAAAGATGCTGGCCAAAATCGCATTCCCAGATCCGCCAAGACCAGAAATGACAGAGGTCGAAGGGATTGGTTGGGCGATATCCCAGACCGCCCGAAGCGGGCTGATGATGGATCCGATCGATCGCGGGATACCAGGGAAAATTCCAGCCGCGATGATTTCTCCGAAAGCCAGCCAAAGTGCGATCAACAAGGTGGTGACCGCGATCGCTTGGAATGTCTTCTCACGCCAAAACGCGACTGTTGCCCCAAGCGAACAGCTTGCGATCAACGTACACGCGGTTACCACGGTGCAAGCAATGACTTGATCGAGCGACACACCGCCCAATATAGGGAGCAAAAAAACGATCGGGGCCGAGGACAGAAAGGCATTCATCGTCGCCAATAGTCCGGCACCAATTTTACCGATGACGACCTCAACGTCTGTTAGTGAAGTCATCAGCAGCAAGGTCAATGTTTGCTTATCTTTTTCGTGACTTACCGCCGAGGTTCCGGCGAGTGCGGCCATGAACAACAGCACCACCATCTGAAATGGGGCCAATAGCTGGAAGATCAATACGCCGAAACGAGCCAGATCGCCGGCATTTTGGACCGGTTGTACGCCAGCCAACAGCAGCCATGTAGTACAGATGATGGCGAAGAGCATCACGAGGAAAACAATCCGCGCGATGAAGTGTTTGGGCCGTCTCGGCAGCGTGCTCAGTTCGCGTTGGAATATAGGTCCGATCATAGGATCCAAGTTTACTCCGTGTTTTGACGAATGCCTATGACGGATCGAGCAGGAGGCCAAACTTCAATCATTCCACCGAAAAACGAGGAATATCTCGAGTTTCGAGTCCACAATTGCTGATGATTCCGATCGCGTGTGGCCGAGAAGATTCATTACGGTATTGTGTGCAGTTTGGTTCTCGTTTGTTGTTCGTTCTCTACCGATTCGAGGAGCCGCTATGAGCTATCTGAGGCATTGGAAACTGTCGCGGTCCCCCTTTGCCAAACCGAATCCTCTCTACGACTACTTCGTAGCGGGAAGCGTCGAGGAAGCATTGGCTCGGAGTGAGTTTCTCCTGACACATCGACGAAAGCTAGGGTTGCTGGTAGGCCCAAGCGGAGCAGGGAAAAGTCTTTTTCTAGAGCATTTGAGGCTTCGCCGACTCACCAAATCCCCGGAGAGCATCACAAAAGTGGACTTGGTCGGTGCATCTCCCATCCACGTGGCGACACGGGTCCGAAATGCCGTCCTCGAAACGTCTTCTGACGAATGTGGGGTCGGGTTGGGAGCGATGGCTTGGAACGAGGAAACGGGAGTGTCTCACGCTTCCTCCTGTTTCTCGCGTGTTCTGGGTGAAATCGACGATTTTCTGATAGCCTCATCGGCTATCGGTCGCCGGGTTACTCTATTGCTAGATCATGCCGAACAGCTCGCGGAAGAGTCGCTACAAGCATTAGGAGTGCTACTTACACGACCCGGAAAGTGGAGTTTGATTCTTTCGGTGGATGAGGATTCGATGGTAGGCTTGCCTCGCAGGATTTTGGACTGCTGCGAGTTAAGGATCGATTTGCCACCTTGGGATTTGGGCCAAACCGCAGATTACTTCGAATTTGCATTGGAACGCTGTGGAGCAAGCCAAGACTTATTTACCGCCCAGGGCATCACAAGGTGCCATGAACTTGGTGACGGATTGATTCGCCGCATCGTGCAATTGGCCGATTTGGCCTTGGTCGCGGGTGCCGTGCGGGGCCTGGATCGGGTGGATGCAGACCTTGTCGATCAGGTTTTCGATGAGTTTTCGATCAGCATGGGTACTAAATTTCAGCTAATGTAGGCTAGTTTGGCGACGTTCGAGATTGAAGGGGCAAGATTTCGAGCAAAAATAAAAGTAGAGGGTTAAGTTCCCTTTCGAACGTCGGAAGTGAACTTTTCGAACTCGAAGGTTGTCGGTATCGTCTTGAGGACCTTCTCACCATTCCAGCGATGGACGATCCACATGAGCGCGAAAGCAACCCCACAAACCGTCTTTTCGATCGAGCAAGCCCGCTCGATGTTGCCGTTGCTGCGTTTGATCGTCACCGACATATCGTTATCGCATCGCGAATTGACCGAGCGACGCTCCAATCTCCGCCGGATGCTTCGGAACCACCAGGGGAACTCGAAGTTCAAAGTGTACGACCAAGAGATCATCGAAATCCAAAATGATCTGAAGGTCGAGACGGCACACTTGGAAGATTACATCAGCGAGTTGGAGCAGTTGGGGGTAATCCTCCGCTCTGCCCATGAGGGGATTGTGGATTTCCCCACCGTGATCGATGACGCACCAGCCTTTTTTACTTGGCAGATGGAACAGAGCGATGTTTCCGAGTTCCATTGGGCCAACGAATCGACTGCCGACCGACGAAGGTTCGAGGCAGGAATGTCTACATGAGTGAGGTGGAACGGGAGCTGTCGCTTCGGGAGCTTCAATCCACGGTTGACGCCTGGATCCAGTCGATCGGTGTGCGGTACTTCTCCGAATTAACCAACTTGGCCGTGCTCATGGAGGAAGTTGGCGAACTGTCTCGGATTTTCGCCAGAACTTTTGGCGACCAGAGCTTTAAAAAATCAGATACGACCTACAATCTGTCGGATGAGATGGCGGACATCCTGTTCGTCTTGGTCTGCCTCGCGAATCAAACCGGCGTCGACCTGCAATCGGCCATGGTGGCGAATCTCGAGAAAAAGACCCAGCGAGATCGGGATCGCCACCGCAGTAATCCAAAATTAAACGTGGATTCGAGCTCTCAGGTTGACAACGACTTAAACCGAGTTGTCACTGAGAACACCTATCGAGATCCGCATCCTGGCGATTCGAACGTTCCATAACCGACCATAGGGACTATGCGATGGGTTTCACGATCATGCGCCGCATCAAATTTTGTGCGGGGCACAGGCTTTACAAGCACGGGGGCAAGTGCGAGCACTTCCACGGACACAATTACGTATGCGATTTTTTTGTCACCGGCGATACGCAAGACGCAGTGGGTCGGGTGATGGATTTTTCCGAATTGAAAGCTCGTTGCAAGGGTTGGCTCGATGAGCATTGGGACCATAGTTTCTTGGTCTCACATGAGGATGACAATGCGATCGAAGCATTGAGGATGGTTAAGCCGTGCCGATTATTCATCATGCCGTACAATCCAACCGCCGAAAACATGGCGAAGTACCTTCTCGAGGAGGTTTGCCCCAAGATACTTGCGGGCACGGGCGGCGTAGCGACGCGGGTCCGAATTTGGGAAACCGATGAGTCGTTTGCTGAGGCGGCTTTGGATTCCAAAGAGGGCGTTTATGTCGCCAGTTTCGAAGCCGCCACAAGTGGTGATTGAAACTGCGGCAGTACGGATTTTCGATCGTGAAGACAGCACCATGAAGATGTTGGTGGCGATAATACAGCCGAACAAGCTCCAGGCGGTACGGGATGCATTGCAACATGTTGGGGTAACCCGTATGACGGTGCTGGACGCCGAAGGTTACGGACGACAAAAAGGGCATACAGCTCTGTATCATGGCGTTGAGTACCGAATCGATTTGCTGCGTAAGGTGATGCTGGAGATTTGCGTGAACGATGATTTTTTGGATCGCACGATCGAGGTCCTCACATCGATTGCTCGCAGCGGAACGGAGGGAAGTATCGGGGATGGAAAGGTATTCATCTTGCCGATGGATGAAGCCATGACGATCGATGACGGAAGTCGCGGTCCCGGAGCAGTTTGAGGGGGATTGGCGTTGTTGCCGGGACGTGGCGGTGGTTGTCTCCACGAAACTCCCAAAGTCTAAGTTACAGTGGGGCTATTATCGTGAAGATCCTTTTTTTCAGCAGCGACTTGATGTTTCAATCCCGAGTAAGCTCCGTGGTTCGTCAAGGCGGAAATGAGTTGATCGTCGTGCGCAACGTCGACATGCTTCGAGATCGGAGCATCCCTTCGGAAGAACTGAAGATCGCGGTTTTGGATTTGTCCTTAAAGTCGATCGATCTCGACGAGGTCGTCGGTGGGTTGAAGAGGGATTACCCGGCAACATTCGTGGTGGCCTATGGAGCGCACGTGGACGTGGAGGCTCTCGAAAACGCCCAGCGAGCAGGTGCAGATCTAGTGCTTACTCGAGGGCAGTTTGATCGCGACATGGCGTGCATCCTCGCGGTCGAATCGAATCCACGTCAGTGACTAAGGTTCTGTAACGTATGAAAGCTAGTGCTTCGCTATCGATCG
>VGZN01000140.1 GCA_016872635.1 Planctomycetota bacterium
GCCCATGGCTCTTTTAAAAATTCACGATCTATCTCCAGGGATGATATCGAATCTGTTCGCCAATGGGTGCGCGATGGTGCGCCACTCGGGGACACCAGCAAACTGGCACAGCCAACGTTTACTCAAAGTGGTTGGCGATTCGGTCGCGAGCCAGATTTGGTGGTTCCCATGAGCACGAAAGGGTACGGTATTCCTGCCACTGGTACCGTCGACTACCAATACTTTGTCGTCGACCCACAGATCACCGAGGACCGCTGGGTCTCGGCGGCCCAAGTCATCCCGGGGGATCCCTCCGTGGTCCACCATGCGATCGTCTTTATCCGCCCCCCCGATGATGCTGAGTTCATCGGGATCGGATGGCTGACCGCGTATGTGCCCGGTCAAATGGCGACACGCTTCCCAAGCGGTTACGCGCGAAAGATCCCGGCTGGATCCAAGTTCGTATTTCAGATGCACTACACGCCGAACGGACGCGCGACGAACGATCTTTCGAAAATCGGGTTAACCTTCGTCGACGAACCGACCGTGACTCATGAAGTCTTCACCGTTGTCGGGATCGATCAAGACTTTGAAATACCACCTGGTGAGAGCAACCACCGAGTCACCGCACGAGTTCCCCGCTATCCCAAAGAAGGAGAACTCCTTGCCGTCTCACCCCACATGCATGTGCGCGGCAAAGCATTCGAACTTTGCGCACGCCGCGGTGATACTCAAGAGGTTCTGTTGAATGTTCCGCATTACGATTTCAATTGGCAGCATACTTACGAGTGGACCACACGAATCCCGCTTGCCGATATCGACGCGTTGGAGTTCACGGCTACCTTCGACAACTCCGATGCAAATCCGACCAACCCAGCACCCAGAGAATATGTCATGTGGGGGGATCAAACATGGGAGGAGATGGCCGTGGCGTTCTTTGAAGTCGCGCGACCTCGCAGCGAGTCGAGTAACGTGCAAGGCCGAAGCATCACTCAGCGGAACGAGCGATCCATCGATTCGACGAGTCCATCCGTGCGTACCATGAATGAGGCTGCGATCAAGTACGCCGAGGATTACATCGCCAAATGGGATTCCAACAAAGATGGGATCGTCGGTTGGGAAGAGGCCCCTAAGGTTCTTCGCGACTTCGGGTTCTTTCGCATCGATCGAAACAACGACCGTCAGATTACCCGTGAGGAATTGATCCAAGCCGCTCAGAATAACTCCGGGCAAACCCAACGGCGGGGTGGTCAATAATCCGATGCTCCGCACTCCCGATTCGAAGCCGACACCTCCGCCCCCGGAATTCGATCCGACTGGAATCAGTTTCACAGGTCGGCTTTTTGCAACTGTCATGGACTATCCTCGGTGGTGCTTGTCTCTGCTGATCCTTCTCACAGGACTTGCCATCGGCGGGTACCTCGATCCCGATTGGCCCCAGAAACTACGTTCTCGATTGTTCGCGAACTCAGAGTCCGTGGACTCTGCCGCCAGCGAACCAACGGTCCGCACGAACAATAATGGTCCTGGGAATGCAGGAGGGCCTCGCCGCTTCGGACGCCGAGGTGGGTTCGGTAATGCCGCAGGGAGAGCCGAAGCGGTCCTAGTGGTCAAGTCAACAGCGATATTTACACCGGAAGGGTCGCAAGCCTTCCGCGCCGTCGTCGATCGAGTCGAAGGGCTCGATGTTGTCGCGTCAGTAAGGTCGCTCGACCAAGCTCCCCCGATCAATATTTTTGGTCTCACCGAACCGATTCTCCCTCGAGGAAACGCCACCCAACAGCGTTTCGATGTCGCGAAGAAAAAAGCCATCTCTCACCCGCTCGTTGTCGGGCAAATGCTTTCAGACGATGCCCAAACGGCGCTGATCGAAATCCAATACGATTGGCTGTATATCCAAGACAACGCGCAATGCACCGAACCGATCCTTGCGGCGGCCCGTCAGGTCGCATCGGAACACCCGAGCATACCCATGGAGTTTCACGTCACCGGAAGTGTTCCACTGCGCATGGTGCTCATGCAAAACACTCGCAACAATGAAATCCGCTACCAAGTCATCGCGTATAGCATGATCGTCATCATGGCGGCTATCTTGTTCCGAGGTTTTTCAGTGGTTGTTGCTGTGGCAGCCGTACCGATGATCGGTGTTTTTTGGACCCTGGGATTTCTTCGCTACTTCGATTTGCAAGACAACCCCTTCAGCTTCGTCATTTTGCCAGTTCTTTTAAGCCTGATCGGCTTTATCGATGGCGTTCACATGATGATCCATATCCGCAAATGCATGAGGGAAGGATGCACCCCCAAGCAGGCTTGTAAATTCTCACTCTCGATGGTCGGGCTCGCTTGCTTCTTGGCCTCGATTACCACAGCCATCGATATGGGATCGTTGGCATGGGCCAGCCATCAGGTCGTCCGTGAGTTCGGTTGGGCGTGTGTGCTGGGAGCGATCGTGACATGGGTTTCGGTGATGCTCGTCTTGCCTTTATTAAGCATGACTAGTTGGAGCAAGCGATTCATCCACGGTTCAGAAATAGACCCGATGAAACATATCATCGATCGAATCGATCCTCTGATCCGTTGGGTGTTAGCTCACAAGCGCCCAGTCAGTTTTTTTGCACTCGTCCTGACGGCGTCGTTGTGCCTGATCGCGTCGACACTTCGACCTGACGACCGAAAATCAAGCGCGATACCGACAGGAAGCGAGGCTCAACGGGCCATGGCTCATTTGGACTCCGTATTGGGAGGTTTGGATGTATGCACTATCGATTTGAAATGGGATGCCAAGCAAGTCGGGAAAGAGCAAGTCGCCTTGGTGATCGATCAAGTCGAATCATTATTGAGGAAGGAGCCATTGATCGGCCATCCACTCTCCGTGGCAACTCTTCTCAACGCCTTGCCAGGAGAAGGGACGGTTTTGGACAAGCTTTCGATGGCGGAATTGCTGCCACCTCCACTGCGTCAACGACTATTCAACGAAGAGCAAGCGACAGCGACGATCACGTACCGATGCAAAGATCTTGGAACCGCCACGTACAAACCGACTTTCGAGCGGATCGATCAGAATTTGCAAGCGATCGTACAAAAGACACCTGGCCTTACGATGGAATTGCAAGGGGACGCCATTTGGCGATGGAAGAACCTGTATTCGATCGTGACGGACTTGAGCGCCAGTCTCGGTAGCGCCGCGTTCATTGTCTTTTTGGTACTTGCCATTGCATTCCGGTCTCTACGATTGGGACTCATCGCCATCATTCCCAACCTGTTGCCCCTGCTGGCATCTGCAACCTATATGGTGGTTACCAAGCAACCTCTCGAGGTCGTAAGCGTCTGTTGCTTCACGATTTGTTTGGGTATCGCGGTCGACGATACGATTCACTTCGTATCGAGATACTTGGAAGAGACCAAGCATGGGGGAACGAGCGCGGAAGTAATCCAAAGATCGTTCCGCGAAGTGGGGACAGGAATCATCATGACCACGATCGTTCTCGTTGCGGGCTTTAGTTCGGTGCTCACGTCGGAGACCCGAGATCATCGTGTCTTCGCCGAACTAGGACTGGTGACATTGATCTCGGCTTTGCTATGCGACATGTTCCTGCTGCCAGCGTTGCTCGCGTATTTTGATGAATCACGGCTGAGAACGATCGCCACGCCTTCCACAACTAACGTAGAAGATGCGACGGCTGAACCCGCGATCCCTGCTGGCGCCCCGTCAACCGGCTCCATGAATTAACCAAAGGTTGGAATCTCCCTGCAGCGAAATCCGTTCGCGTCGGCAGGGAGATCGATTCGTACTCAGTCCGCCTCGCGGACGGAACTAGTATTCGTCATGGTGCTCGCTGCTCTACCTAGGACTCGATGATGCAATGCACCAGCATCATGATCGGCTAGGCCTTCCACTGGGTTTATCCCAGTGGAGGCCGAACATTGCGGAGAGGGGAGAACCGAGAGGGCAAGAACAGCCGATAGCAACCGACGAGTACGAGTACCGCTGCGCTGAGTACGAGTACGAGTACGAGCAGGAAATGGAGCAGCATCACGACTGGATTGGCCTTCCACTGGGGTCATCCCAGTGGGGGCAACAACTGAGAGCTACCAGATACTCTACTCTCCCCTGTCCGTTTCTTCTGCGTTGGGGCGATGCCCCAACGTGCTCGATGGGGAGGTAGCGTTGGTAGCTACCAGTCGTGGCCTTCCACTGGCTCAAGGCCAGTGGAGGCTTGGAAATTGCGATCGCAAGGATCGCGCGGAAAGCGAGCAAACCGAAACCTCGATCGAGGAATCGTGTTACGCAAATCCACTCAAACCCTAAAAATCCAGGTCGTTCAGCACTTCGCCGCAGTCTCGCGAAATCAATCTTGCGAAGATTCGGATGTCGATGTTCGACGATAGGAATCGAGCACTGCCGTCAACGAATGCAGACATGTTTCCGCCGGTGTGGAACGAATAAGGTTGCCCGGTACCATCAACACCAAAGTAGGCATGAGGATATGCCGACCCGAGAGCGATGCCATTGGTGACGTTGATGGCTTTTGGACCTGGAAATACAGATCCGTCCCCGGAGGTTCCGATGAGCAAATTCAATTCGGAGGCTGGACGGCACCAACCACCACCGTTGATACGATTGTTGCTCCCTGCATCCGCTTGGATCAAGCGTCGTCCCATGCGGTAGACGTGCGGGCGGCCTGCCGATTCCACCAGACGAACCGTGTTGCTGGTCCCATCGACGAAGCTTGAAAACTTCAGGCGGTCCGTCTTCGAGATGGCTCCGTTGTTCACCCGAACCGACTCGGCATCGACCAAACCGAGAGATGCCAATTGCGGGTCGACTCCGTAAAAACCCGCATAATCGCCATTGGCCACCCGAGCTTGCCACACAGGTGTATCGGGTAGTGGAGAACCGGCCTGCGCTTTGCCAGCTTCGGGGTTTGATGGGCATTCGTAAGTCGGAATCTTGGTTCCAAACAAATCGTAGTTCAAACTTCCATGAGGATTGGGAACGACCGACGACCAGTTCTTGTTCAAATCGATTCGGCTGTAAAGATTGCTTAACTCCATATAGGGAAGCAAATAGGTCGCCCAGCGAACACGTACGGTTCCCGTCGCATTGGGTCGTATGTTTCCTGGAAAGTATTTCTGAGCACTATGGAAGTTTTGGAACGCCAATTCCACCTGACGGATGTTATTGGAGCACGACATACGGCGGGCCGCTTCGCGTGCCGCTTGCACTGCAGGCAAAAGCAATCCCACCAAAATGCCGATGATCGCGATGACTACGAGCAGCTCCACCAATGTGAATGCTCGCCGACGAAACTGAGAAAACTTGTTCATGATCTTCCTGTTGCTATGCGCTCAAAAAAATAAAAAGTACGAAAATAAATGGGAGTTAAACAATTCAATGAAGTTGGATGGCAAACGCGAAAACCACCGCGTCGACACAACGATCAACGGTTACTTATTCTGGACGGTCAACGGTGGAATTTCGTTGGCCCCTTGGGTGATACTCGCTTGCAATCCCGACGATTCAGGCTTGGCGAGGGTCGCTACAAGATGGTTGCTCGGCGGCAGGTTCGGATCGTCTCGAATCCATTGCTCGACGGTGACCGTGAACTGACCCACCGGCGCCCCGTCGTCGACTTCATACGTGGTCAATTGAAAGCGGCCTTGATCGTCGGTCGTGCCTCGCG
The DNA here is from genome assembly GCA_016872635.1 of Planctomycetota bacterium. GTDB lineage: Bacteria > Planctomycetota > Planctomycetia > Pirellulales > Pirellulaceae > JBKCUI01. Next base: position 5,664 of record VGZN01000140.1, read on the forward strand.
GTTTCGGAACCGAGGATGCCGCTCCCGTTGCGTGAAGCACCACCAAGGCGTTGGGGACGGCGGAGCCATCTGCCCGCACAACACTCCCCGATGTCTTGAAGACGGGGACCCGCCGTTCTCCTCCACCACATCCACTCACTGCCAATAAAGCAATCGCGATAGTGATCCCGACGGTGCATGGAGTGCTTCGAGAGACGATGCCGTCGTGGGCGATTCGTCGGATTGACTCCGAACATAACTCGGAAGCCCTTCCGCGAAAAAGTGATCGGGACTCCGTAACCTGTGTTTGCGTCTGCATTGGATATTAGAAAGCACCAGCAGTGATGCTTGGCATGGAACCGCAAGAGCCATTCGATCGCTTTGCAATTCAGTACGAGGCTCCGTCAGGTACGGTCGCTCCCGCCATGTTTCGTAGAACCTCCCGATTTCGGGTCGGCATCCAAATTACCCGTCCGATTCCAACCTTGGGATTCGCAACCGGCGTTTCTCGGTGCGATCGATTTGGACCACCACGCCGTCCAGTACGACAATCGTGACATTCCCAAACCGAAGTCCTCGCAAGGCCTGGCGAATCTGCTCCAGGTTCCTTTGCATGGTCTGCATTTCCTGTTCCAATTGGGCGTCGTTTTCCGTTTTTTTGGAATTTTCTTTTTCCATAGGACTGATGCTCGGTGGGGGTGCGGCATTGGATCGTTCAAGGAGCGGTCGATCCTTCGCGTGAAAGGTCGTCGAACGTTAGGTTGAAGGTTAGATCGTGTAATCCGGCGCGAAAACCCGTGCTTGGATCGGTTTGAAGTAAACCCGCTCTCCGATTTCCAATGCGAGCGCATCGAGTTGATCGAGGGGCAGATCCACCCGGACCTGGTCATTTTGTTTGGTTTGCAGATGGATCTTGGCGTTCACCCCAGCCCGGTTGATCCGTTCGACGGTGGCTTCGATCGCATCCGCATCTTCTTTCATGCGAGCGATTTTCATTTCGTGGGGGCGTACGTAGATTTTGTTGGCACTGGAACTGGTGCCGGCGCTTTGCAATTGAGACGAGTTCGTCGACAACGGTCCAGGTTGGAAATTTCCGCCGGCGATTCGCCCGTGGAAGACATTGACGTTCCCTAAAAAGTCGATGACGAACTCGGACGCCGGATGGTGGAAGACTTCGGCGGGCGAGCCGACTTGCTCGATTTTCGCTTGGTTCATTACCACCACTCGATCGGCAACCTCGAGCGCTTCTTCTTGGTCGTGGGTCACCAAGACTGTGGTGGTGTGCATCTCCTCATGCAGTCTGCGCAGCCACTCTCTCAAGCTCTGTCGGACTTTGGCATCGAGGGCTCCAAACGGCTCGTCGAGCAACAGGATGCGCGGCTCAATGGCCAGGGCACGGGCTAGCGCGACCCGTTGCCGTTGCCCACCCGACAACTGCATCGGAAAGCGTTGCCCGAAACCTTCGAGCTGGATCAATTTGAGCAACCGATGGACGCGATCGGTGATCTCGGACTTGGATGGTCTCGACGATCTAGGTCGTACTCTCAGTCCAAAGGCGATATTGTCGAAAACCGTCATGTGCTTGAACAGCGCGTAGTGTTGGAACACGAATCCGACACGCCGTTGGCCGACACTCATCTTGGCCACATCCTCGCCAAAGAAGCGGATGGAACCGTCAGTCTCATCGGCGTTCGCAGTCGCGGTCGAAGGTGCATCGGGCGTATCCATTCCGGCGATGATTCGGAGCAACGTCGTCTTTCCTGACCCTGATGGACCGAGCAAGGCCACGAGTTCTCCCGTTTCGATTTTCAGGTGGATGTCGCGGAGTGCGGTGAAATTGCCGTACGTTTTGGAAACACTTCGAACTTCGACGCTCACGTGGATTCCTCCTGTACGTTCTGTTGCTCAAGTTTTTGTTCGAGCAGGGTCTTTGCAATCAAGGTGATGACGCCCAAGGTTGCGAGTATAGATGCCAACGCGAATGCGGCAGCCGTTTTGTAGTCGTTGTAGAGTGCGTCGATTTGCAAAGGGATCGTGTTGGTCCTGCCCCGGATATTCGAGGACACGACCGACACGGCACCAAACTCACCCATCGCTCGCGCATTGCATAGCAGAACACCATAAAGGATTGCCCATTTGATATTGGGTAACGTTACCTTGAGGAAGGTCTGCCAACCGCTAGCTCCCAACGAGATCGCGGCCCACTCCTCTTCACTTCCTTGCTCCTGCATCAATGGGATCAGCTCGCGAGCAACAAAAGGGAAGGTCACGAAGATCGTTGCCAACACCACACCAGGGACTGCAAAGATGACTTGGATACCCCAACTGGCGAGCGTCGCTCCCAGCCAACCTTGCAAACCGAAGACCAAAACATACATAAGCCCGGCGATGATCGGCGATATCGCAAAGGGCAAATCGATCATCGAGATCAACAAGGATTTGCCGGGAAACGAGTACTTGGTCGTAGCCCATGCGGCCGCCAATCCGAACAGAAAGTTTAGCGGTACTGAAATGCCCGCAGCAATCAAGCTCAACATAATGGCATTTCGCGCGCTTCGGTCGGTCAACGCTATGACGTAGACACCCCAGCCTTTGCGAATCGCTTCCCAAAAGATCACGCCCAACGGCAGCACCAACAAGAAGACCATGAATCCAACGGTTGCTCCGATCAGCAACCATCGAACCCACCATGGATCCACCGAATCGGCTTTGAGTTTATGACTGGCCATCTGCGCTCTCTACGGTCTTAGGCTTGACGCCCTGTGCGTCGATTGAAATACCAACCAATCGCTTGGATCAGCAGCAGGATGAGTAAGGTCGCAGTGAGCAGAACAAATGCGATCGCTGAGGCACCGGCGATATCGTTTTCATCGAGACGGCTGACGATCAGCAACGATGCAATCTCGGTTTTCATCGGCAGATTCCCTGCAATGAATATGACGCTACCGTACTCTCCAAGTGCCCTTGCAAACGCCAATGTGAACCCGGTCAAGATCGCTGGCAGCAGGCTGGGAATCGTTACCTTCATCACCGTTTGGAATCGAGTAGCCCCCAGACTCGCAGCCGCTTGCTCCATCTCTTGGTCGAGGTCCTCAATCGCAGGTTGCAGAGTGCGAACAACGAAAGGAAAACCGATGAAGATCAACGCGATCAGAACACCCAAACTGGAATTAGCCGTCTTGATCCCCAGCGGGAAGGGATGGCTACCCACCAATCCTGTGTGTGAGTAAATCGTCGCAAGGGCAATTCCAGACACTGCTGTCGGCATCGCAAGAGGGAGATCGACCAAGGCATCTAACAATTTTCGCAAAGGAAATCGGTAGCGGATCAACGACCAAGCAGTGATCGAACCAAAGACAACATTGATCAGCGCTGCAAGGAACGAAGCCCCGAACGTCAAGCGAATCGCAGCGAGCACGCGGGGATGGGACATGGTCGCGACGAACTCGTTCCAATCCATTGTGATCGATTTCAGGAATAGGGCAAGCAACGGAATCAGTACCACGATCGTCAAATAAAAGATCGTGAACCCGAAGGTTAGTCCCCATCCAGGGAGTTGTGGACGCTTGCACGATGTTCTGCTGGTCCTCATGAAATTCACGGCTTCGATTGGTAGACCAGGTCGAAGATTCCTGTGCGGTCATTAAAGTGGACTTCCTGCGCCTCTTCCCAACCGGAAACCAAATCGCTCAACTCAAAGAGCTTGACCTCGGCAAAGCGCGACAATACCGATGGGTCAACCACTTCGGTGCGACGAGGACGATAATAATTTTTAGCGATGATCTGCTGGCCGATATCGCTGTAGAGATACTCGAGATAAGCATTGGCGACCTCGGTTTTTCCGTGATCCTTCGCATTCTTGGCCACAACCGCCACCGGTGGTTCTGCCAAGATGCTAACGCTCGGCACCACCAATTCGACTTGATCGGTTCCCAACTCACGCAGCGCTAAAAATGCTTCGTTTTCCCACGCCAACAAGACATCGCCGATGTTTCGCTGGATGAAGGTATTCGTCGCAGCCCGCGCCGACGTGTCAAGCACAGGCACCCGTTGGTACAACGCCCCAATGAACTCCTTGGCCTTCTCCGTTGCCGCACGCACGTCGCCCTCGCGCGCTGAGTCCTTGATCGCTGCTAAATCCCCTAATTCTCGCTCCATCGCATACCCCCAGGCAGCCAAATAGTTCCAGCGTGCGCCACCTCCAGTTTTCGGATTTGGAGTGGTAATTTCGACCCCATCCCCAAGCAGGTCCCCCCAGTCTCGTATCTGCTTCGGATTTCCTTTGCGCACCAAGAAGACAATGGTCGATGTTTACGGTGAACTGTTGTTGGGAAATCGCTGTTGCCAATCGGCGTCCAGTAACCCCGACTTCTTGGAGATGGTGTCGATGTCACCCGAAAGGGCCAACGAAACGACATCTGCCGACAGTCCCTCAATCACCGCCCGTGACTGCTTGCCAGATCCCCCGTGCGATTGATCGATCTCGACCTCCTCGCCGCGCAGTTCTTTCCAATGCGTTGAAAAAGCTTGATTGAACTCCGCGTATAATTCCCGCGTCGGATCATAAGAAACGTTCAGCAGCGTCTTTTTGACCGGCTCAGCCAACCCGCCGGTTCCACTCGACCCGTTCTTCCCGTCCGAGCACCCA
>VGZN01000141.1 GCA_016872635.1 Planctomycetota bacterium
CTGGCTACTACATTTCAGGGTGAATGCGAGTCGCCAGAAGAATGGCGATCACGTTTGGTTGGTGCTGGATGGTATTGAAACCGCGCTGCTCCGCGTCACAACATTCAGCACTTTTGTGCCCGAGAACTCGGCACTAGCAGACGAGCATATCTTGCTAGCGCGCTCACAAGGGGGCATTGGTCTCACACGTTGTGTGGATGACTGATTTGCTCCTCTTGCGATGCTCGGCTACTGCTCAAGCATGCTGTGAAAATGGCCATTTTGCGACCAGTGCGCAGACGTTGAGGCAGTTGTCCTTACGAATCGAATCGGTTTATGGCTTGGTCTCCAATCTTTTATCCTGTCTCGAGTCGCGCCGTGAAAGGAACTTGCGATCGAACCTCCAATGAAATGCCGTATACCTAGTTCGCGGAAGACTTGAACGGCTGGTTCGAGTGCATCGATCAAGTCGTCTATCTGTGTCAATTTGCGACTCCTGCTGCTTGGCTTCGAATTGCATCGGAAAGCGACTTTCCATAAGTCAGCTCAATGAACGCGAGTTTGTTTTCGATCTCATCCATTTCTGGGAATCGCTTGCGAATCGCATCAAACGCCATTTGTCGCAGATGGCTTGACAGCATACATGTCTACCGAATGCGATCGCGTCCAGACATGGCTCGCATGAGTGCCAACTGGACTTCATCAGCCTCAGTCGACGTGTCGATTGTTTTGTGCATAGAATTCTCCCGACCAACGTTTGGAAGTACTCTATACCTTTGCGACCGGTTTTCGAGTAGAAACGACCATCTTGCGATAATCCCTGCCAATCGGGACACTTTGCGATGGAGCACTAAGAGTTCCGAACTGGGACTGTTGTTTAATCTATGCGAGGCCAGCGCATGACTCGTGGTTGCTGCGCGCGTCGGATTTCGCGTCGCCTCATTTTGGAACCCCGGTTTTTCCAAGGGAATTTGTGGGTTGTTCGGTTCCAGTCCTCTCTGTAGGACCACTCTACTCTCAACTCTCCACCATCTATTTTCCACTCTTGGCAACTCTCTTGGCTGTTTAGGTTTTTCGCGTTTCTGGCCAAATGCTTTGGAGTTCTGAGACGCCCATGCAGCTCGGTGCATGGCGGAATGCGGCGTTGTATTTCGCGTCGAGCACCTAAAATCGAATCGTTTGCCTGGGGAATGTACTCTTTCAGGTTCGCTATGGGATTTCTTTCGTTCCTGCAAAGTCGTTGTGGACGAAAAACAATCCGACCGCTAGTCGACGATTGCACGGAATGGAATTCCTGTCCCATCATTACCGCGATTGACTTGTCCTACCTAAAGTGTGATACAAAGCGGTTCCGCACGCACGATGAACGGCATCGCAAACACGACCAGCAGAATGGAAGACCGCCATGAACGGAGCACAATCGCTATTCAAAGCCCTCACCGACGCAGGGCTGGATACTTGTTTTGCCAATCCCGGTACGTCCGAGATGCAACTCGTATACGAAATCGGCACGACCGAAGGCGTGCGTGCGGTGCTCTGCCTGCAGGAGAATACTGTGACAGGCGCGGCGGACGGCTACGCGCGGGTGGCGGGCAAGCCCGCTTTCACCCTACTGCATGTTGGTAGCGGTTTTGGGAATGGCCTTGCGAATCTCCACAACGCTGGGCGGGCTAATACGACGATGGTCAACATCGTGGGCGCCAACGCCACGTACCACCAGCCCAACTTCGCCGAGCATGAAATGATCAACGGCAAGATTATCGACTTGGCTCGCGTGGTGTCGCATTGGGCGCACGAAGCCAAGTCGGCCAATGACTTGGCAGTGCTCGGTGCGGTTGCGGCTCGCTATTGCCGAATCGGCGCCGGGAAGATTTGCACCGTGATTGCCCCCACGAACTGCCACTGGGATCCGGCGGTGGCGCCGCCGGTGCCCGCCCCGCCGCTGGAGACGCCGAAAGTTTCACCGCAGACCATCCAGGAAGTGGTGTCGCTGCTGACCAACGGCAGGAAGACGGGCATCCTGCTGGGGAGTCACACGCTGTATGGCGAAGGACTGGAGCTCGCGGGGTGCATCGCCGCGAAGACTGGGGCGACTTTATTTGGCGAGACCTTCGCACCTCGGGTAGCCCGGGGAGAGGGGCGCGTTTCGGTCGCCCCAGTTCCGTATGTGCTGGAGCAGGCCGTCGCTCGCTTCAAACCGTATGAGCAACTTGTTCTATTCGGCGCGCTGTTGCCGTTGGCTACCTTTGCCTATAAGGGTGAGCCGGTGGTGAAGATCCCTTCGGACTGTCAAGTCACCGCGCTAGCCACCGTGGACACGACCTGCTGGCGGTGCTCCGGGATTTGGCCCAGGCTGTCGGCGCGCTCTCGCAGGCATCGCAGCACTTGGCCCGGTCGGAACCTATTCCGCCCACCAGCCCTCTTACTGTGAAAGCAATTGGGCAAAGCCTTTGCGCCTTGATGCCGGAAAATGCGATTCTGATCGACGAAGGCGGAACCAATGGAGGGCCGATTTGTGACTTGACAGAAAACGCACGGGCGCACGACCTTCTGAAGGCCGTCAATGGAGGCGCGATTGGTAATGGACTCCCCCTGGCGTTGGGGGCCGCCGTGGCTTGTCCCGAGCGCAAGACAATTCTTCTCGAGGGCGACGGGTGCGGGATGTACACCGAGCAGGCGCTATGGTCCATTGCCAGGGAAAGGGCCGATGTCACCGTCGTATTGCTCAAAAATGACGACTACGCCATCCTGGAAATGGAGTTAGCAAGGGTTCGTGAAGGCGAGGCCAATGCCAAGATGCAAGCGTTGATGCACCTCGACAACCCAACGCTCAACTGGGTCAAGCTCGCCGAAGGTCACGGGGTTCCGGCAACCCGCGTAACGACCGCAGAGGAGTTCCACCAGCAGTTTGCGACTGCGATGACCAACTAGGGACAGCATTTGGTCGAGGCTCAAGTTCCCCTAACCATCCAACCTATGGTCGAGCAAATCCGCAAAGGCAGGAAGTGAGCGGAAGGCGAACGACGATCCTGCCGCACTTCGAAAAGGTGAGGTGAACGCGAATAGCCAGCCATCTATCGATTGCCACCGAGCGGCGGATCGGGGCGGTCCTGATGGCCGACCGTAGTGGACGCCACCGGGTAAATCGAAGTGTTATTTTAAGAAATCAATCCTCCTCCCAGTAGAAGGGCGATGGCATGCGTAAGATGAGTGGCCCCGTTCTTTTGAAGAGTCGATATGATGTTTGAGCGACGATGGAGCTACTCGAACCCTTTTGGGCTCTCGAAATGGTATGGCCATGTCGACTACTACGGCCAATACGTGATCGGTCAGTGGTTCGTACTCGATGCCGAAACAGGCAAGCCCTATTGGTCTCGCCGATTCTTTCGCCCAACCACCATATGCGGATGTGTGCACGATGTTATCGTCGCATCGGAAACGCGATCAGATGGGCCTTGGACTGCTGGATTTGGGATTTATGGCATAGATGCGCGATCAGGAAGCCTTCTTTGGGTCAATCATGGTCGCGGGCTGTGGGGAAAACTGCTTCGTTGCCTCGATTACGTCCCGGGATTCGCTAACGAATTCCGCGATGTACCGAAATGCCTTGTCGATCAATACGTCGTCACGACGCATGGGCGAATACTCGATGTTCGCACGGGGCGCGAGTGCCCGTCCGTCGAGATCCATGAGCGAAAAACAGGCGAACGTACAGGACCGCAACACAAGCTGTACGACAATAAATCGCTGGACATCGATGGCCATACCATAAGGGTCGAAGGTCAGCGGGACGATTTTGTTATTCGTCGTTACGAGAGGAATGGCAACGAAATTTGGCGTTTCGCGGCGAAGGATTTGTCATTGCACGTTGATGGCAACTACTATTCGTACCGATTTCACGAAGGTCGCATATTTATCATTCTCGGCGATGCGTTAAACTATGTCCCGATCAACAAAGCCAAACCGCTTATCGTTAAATCGAATCCCGCGAACTATCAATTGGGTATTCTTGATATCTCGTCTGGCGAGTGCACAATACTTCCATTGGCGAACGGCATGCGCCGAAACAAGTGTCGCATCGAAGCGATTCGCGATTCGCGGTTGCTCTTGAGCTGCGATGGCATGGAACTTGCCGAATACGAAATTACAAAGTAACAACCCCTTGGTCATCCTTTTTTGTCGAAAACGCACCCATGTCTTCCCTACTCCATGAATGCATGACCAAAGCAACGATCGCAGAAGGTGATCAGCGGAAGTATGGCCCAAGCTGGGTTACTGCACGTCGCGCATCTCTCAAGGTATTCGATGACCGACTGGAATGCGGTGATTGGCGAGTCGATTACCATGAAATCAAGAACGCTGTACTCTACTCGTTTCGCACAATCTTCCTTCGCGTTCCTGGATACATATTGACAATCGAAACCGACGCTCGAACCTATCACTTCGGGCTGAATGGATGGGGGCAATTCTGGAATGGTAGCCTTCCATTTCAAGCAAAACGGGAGAAGGGGAAACTTAGGCTGAGTGTGGTCAGCATCATCGCGCGCGTGGTGTTGGTCGTTAGCATTGGTTACTTGCTGTGGCAATTGCTGACAGACCGATCATGAAGAGACCTAGTAATTTCGAGCAGGCAATGAACCAATCGATGCATGGAAGTCGCCCCTCGGCTGGTAATTTCAAGCCGATTTTTCGGGCGGCCACTCGATCATGGTCGAAGTTCGCCGAATAGAAACTGTGTTAGGAGAAGGTATGCAAACCCTATCGATGATTGCCTTGATTGCGGCTGCGCTTGCCGTAGCTGCATTTGATCTTCGTGAACTTTACATCGGCTTGTACTCCCAGACGATCCCCAGACTGACATCGATGCACTATGCCGTTTTCGGAGTACAACTGGTGCTGTGCGTTTTAATTGCTATTGTCACATCCACTCGGTTTTTCATTCGTACCTGAACGCCCGTTGACTCCGTTCACTGTCGCCCGCAGTTTCCTCCGATTAGCTCCACATCCCGTGGATTGATTTTGAACTGAGATTTAGAGGATCGGCAAAGGCACCGAATGAAGTCCCGGCTTAACGTCACAATCGTTGAACTGATGGTGCTCACTTCGATGGTGGCCTTTTGCACAGCCACTTGGCGATCGGGACAGGAATTTGGTTGGGTTGCAACGATCCTGTGTGTGTCACTCACAACGCGTTGGGTGAACCATTTTCGGTTGCCGACTAAGCTTCTATCGCCTCGGCTGGAACTTGCTCTTGTATTTATAGGGATGTTTTCCTTGGCATTGATCATGGGGCTTCATCATCCCCCATTTATGGTACCAGCAGGATGGCAATGGCCACCGTTTGAGTCGATTCAAGAACGATTCGTACACGCTTTTGCTCTTTCGCTTTGGGTTGTTCCGTGGGGAATTGCGACTTTTTGCACTTGCGACGTGATTCGAGTTGTGGTGCGAGCGATCTCTCCATAATGGTTGTAATGCGGTAGTTGCTTTTGTAAACTTTTCCCTGGTGCCCCCTTCTATTCCCATGAGTTTAGTTGTGCTCCTTTGTAAAAAATCGATTTGTCATGCCTGGATGATCTTGAAATTGAAGATGCTCGAAGCGCGAGTTGTTACAAAATGGCTTCGTTTTCTGGAATCGCCGATAGCCGCAATTTTTGGCTTCTGAATTTGCTACTGGGTCTCTGCTTGATACTTTCAATCGCTGGCTGCGATAGCGATTACGCAAAATCAAGTGTGGTCGCCAACGAGGGCCGCCTCGGTTCATCTACTGTCTCGGAGCTTTCCCTTCTTTTTCGACTTGGCAAACCCGTCAGCGATCGTGAAGTTGCGTGGGATGGACGGATCGAATATGCATCCTGGGTCGATGACGAAAGCATCGTTTATTTGTCACGAGGTAACGTGACATGCATCTCCACCAAGGAAAGGCGTGTTCAATGGGTTATCCGCGATGTCGGCAAAATTAAAGACTGGAGTGTTTCTCGAGGAGCGAAAAGATTAGCGATTCTGACCGATAATTTTGTTACCTCTGTCATCGATTGCGGACGTGGCAAGGTAGTTTTTTCGGTGGATAGCAACCGTCTGGCCCAGGTTCTCAAGCTAGATTACGTGACGCCGACTCGCATTGCTATTTCGCCAACGGATGGCAGGCTCTTTGTCTGCTCTTATTCGGAGCATTTTGGCCGGAATGGTTATATTGTCGACCCCTCATGCACCACACTGATATCTACATTTGCCGTCGACGCTGCGCCTAGAAAACTTTTGGTTTCGCAGAGCGGCCGCCGCGTGGCTGTTGTCGCTGGCGAAGACGTGTTGTGCGTCACCGACCTCAACGAAGATCGTGAGGTCTTTTTTCAAGGGAGTCGAGTCCGGGAAAACTCGGGGGCCCGTAGTCGCTCGATTGACTCTCCGTTCTTCAGTCATCTCCGTGATAACGACGGTGATGAGTTGGTCTACTCGTTGGACAACAGTTGGGGAACGGGTGAGGTTTTCATACATAACATCGCAACGAAGAAGATCCAAACGTTTGACGGACGAAACGGGCATATTGAGTTGGATGTCTCGTTTGCAAATCGACGAGTCGTGCTCACAGGGACGTCGGCCGACTTAACGGTACTCGATTTTGTCGGTAACGTGATCGCTGAAAAGAAGAATGCCGCAATGGATCGAATCACCTCGGTGGAGTTTTCCCCTTCGGAGGATCGCATTCTGATCGGCAGTTGGGACAATACACTCGCTGTGTTTTCGATGCGTTAGGGTGGTGAGTAAACAGGAGTTGCGGACGAGGGTTTCGACGAGCCGTTGTGGCTTTTGTTCAATCAGTTGCTCGGGAACGATCGATATAGGATCGTGACTAGGATCGGGGTGATGAGCGTTGCCAGTATCGGGGGATGCGGGTTCCAGCGTCCAGTTGCCACTTGCTTACACGCGTCGCTCGGATTCTGCAGTTGGCTACTTGCCGTAAAGGAGCTTGAGAGCTTTCTCAAGGTTCTTCGAGTTGGTCGACTCCAGCCGTAAAACTTGGATGCGCCGAGAGGGAGCCACTTCCGATTGTCGATCGAGACTCGCGATGAATGTTTTGACTTCGTCGGTCAAGTCCGTTGGCCCTCGCAGTACGAGGGAGTTCGAGGCTTCGTCGATCGAGAGAGACAGCAGTGGCGCAGATGCTTGTGCGTTGATCTGTTGCAAGATCGTAGCCACGTCGGTGGAGACACCTTCGGGGATATCGAGTGGATCACGACCAGCCCCACTAGAAAGCTGTGATTTGTAGACCTCTTTGCAGATATCAGAAACCCCTTTGGCACTTGCGTTTTGCAACGGCACAAGGATCGGGGTAATTCGTTGCAATCGGTCGATGAGATCCTTGGAATCGAATACTCCCAGTAGTTCCTCGATGATTCGGCGGTCCGGACGGTTCCCGCCAATCACGAGGGCATTGATCCTGGTGTCAGCAACAATCTTCAGGCGTTGCATTGTCTCTGCGAGGGCTGTGCGGCTGCCCCGTTCGGAAGTTCGAAATAAATCCGCCAGGAGTTCGGCAAGCTGTTTGGCATCGGCATGCCTCAAGATATAGACCGAATAATTACCCGCCGTCGCATAAGGTTCCATCACCGGATTGAGAAGAGTTGCGAGCAACTGTTCGAGTCTTGCTACAGCATCTGGATCGTCGGATGCGAGGGTCCATTGGCTATCACCGGTGACGATGACAACGGGAGGTTGGGGGGCCAATGCGATGGCGGGTTCCTGTGACTGAGCAGATAAACTATTTGGTTCTTGTACGCTAGGTGCGAGTGACACCACTAACTTTCCGCCTACGGCGGGATCGCGGATTATGCCAGTATCGTTCGACGGGTTTGGCTGAGGCACTGGGCGCTGATTGATTTCCTTAGGGTTGATGACTTGGATAGGGTTGCTTCGGATCATCGGCCAGAGCCGTTCGACTTCTTCCAGTAACGCCTTTGGGTTGCGATGGATTGGAACGAAACGCAGCCGCGATTGGCCCGCAGGCAATGGAGCTCCGCGATTCTGAGCGTTCGCCGGTGCTTCACCCATTTGTCCAATCAATTTTCGAACGCTTTCGATTTGGTCTCGTGTACCCCGCACCCAGACTTGTTGTTGGTTGGTGTCGGTGGTGACATTCGGCATCGAGATCACAGGTTCGTCGGCAAAGAGCGCATCCGCAGCGATTTTGATCGAGTTTGGATCCGCATTCTCGAGCTGAAACACTTCGAGATCACGCTTGGGTGGAGTGATTTTTTGCAGCGCTTCGGAGACAAGGGCCATTTGTTTGGCATCCCCGGTGACAAACAGCTGTTGGTTGAACTGGTCGAATTTGACTTCCGCTGGCAATGACGAATCTTTGAAGAGACTCTCGAGCGACGTTGCAACCGATTTTCCATCGACACCTTTGAGAGAGAAGATCTCAAGACGACGAGCATTATCTCGAGATTCGGGGGTGTCCATTTGGGCGATCATTTGTTCTAGGTTAGAAAGATCCTGTTTGCTGCCGACGGCGAAGACACTTTTGGCCTCTCGGTTAAAAGTGATGCCGGTCGCGGACCGAGAACCTAGTGCCGTCGTCAACGACTTTGCGAGAGTCTCTGGATTTGCATACTGCAACGGAAATGCCTTGAAGGATGGAAGCTTCCCTGGTTGTTGGTTTACTTCTTGGACGACCTTTGCAATCGCCTCATGGTCGGGTTCTGTTCCGGTAACGAAGATCCCGCCATTGGTTGAGTCTGCACCAATTTTTGATTTCGGGAAGCTATCGGACAAAGCCCGTGCGAGAGCGGTTGGGTCAGCCGAATTGAGAGGATAGTAGCGAGAGGTTTTATCACTCCCATCTCCTTGATCGATCGTTTTTACAACCTCGGAGATCCGCTGCATATCGCTGGCGGGAGCGGTGACGATCAAACTGTTCGTGGCTACGTCTGCGACCACATTGATCTTCGTCGAGGAAGCGGCGAGTGCAGTCCGCAGGGTCGTTGCGTCTGCTTTGCCCATTGGGAAAACCTTGGTCTGAATACCTTCCGCACCTCGCTCGTAACCGGAGATGATTTCCTGGATTCTTGCATGTTGGTCCTTGGTGGCGGTGGCTACTAAAATTCCGTCTTCGCGCCCACCATAGAAGGAGCCTTGGGGCATCAATGTTACGAGTACGGAGGCCAGCCCGTAGGCGCTCCCTTGTTTCAACCGGTAGACCTGCATTTCGAGCATTTCTTGGCGGGGAATATCGTACGTGGCAATTAAATCTCGGATCTTGTCATGATCACTTCTCCGTGCCGTAGCTGCGATGGTCCGCGACGTGGGATCCTGGACTATGGTGGCGCGGGGCAGCAGATTGGTAAGAAGAGTGTAGGCTCCTGCCGGCGTTCCGTGGTTCAGTGGATAAACGACCGAGGTGATCGGTTCCGGGAGGGGGAGTTGTTTCTGTACTTCTTCTAGTTTTACAGCGACGAGATCGAGTTCTTCGGGAGTGCCAATGGCCAAAATTGTTTGGTTGCGATTGCTGGATTCGAGGCGGATTTGCGACGGCAGAGTCGATTGCAGGGTATTCACCAGCGCCGTTAGATCCTCCCTCTCCGATGCGACTTTGAAGACGCGTACGGTACGCTCGGTGGCGTTGGGGCCGCTACCCATCATTTCAACAACTTTAGCGATTTGTTTTTGTTGTTCTTGTTCCGCGACAACAACGAGTTGCCCTGTCGTCGGATCTGAGGTGATATCGGCATAGGGGAACAGTGCCTTGAGCGACGTTTGCACCACCACCGCTTGGGTTGGCTTTACGAGATAGGTCGCAGGTTCTCGAGGCATGTCGTACGACTTCAAAAACTCTGCAATGCGCTCATGCTCGCCGATTTTCGCGGTTGCCGATATCGTTCGCGTCGCGAGATCTTGGACGATGGTCGCTTTGGGAAGCATGGTTTGCAGCACAGTAACGGCTCCGACGGTGCTACCGTGTCGCAACGAGTAGACTCGAGTCGCCGAAACGTCCGGTTCAGGGATCTGCTGCTGCAACTCCTCGATCTTCTTGGCGACTTGTTCTAATTCGCTTGCCGATCCAATCGCCAGGATGGTATTGTTGGCTGTGTTTGGTTCGAGCCGAATCTGCGAGGGCAAGACCGCCTGCAAGCCGCTCATCATGCTCGTCAAGTCCACGCGATCCGGATTCAATCGAAACACTCGAACGGTTCGTTCGGCTGCATTGGAGCCAGAGGCGAGCAGTTCGATGACTTGAGCGATCTTTTCTTGTTGATCG
>VGZN01000142.1 GCA_016872635.1 Planctomycetota bacterium
CGGCGGTAGCGGCCGCTTTGGATGCCACCACTGCGGCATGCATCCGCGCGACTTCGTTGGGGATTCGTCCGTGCACAACCGTCCGCGTGCAGTCGCCGTTATATAGTGTTTTCTTGTCTCGGGGGAAAATATCGACAATCACTGGTTGGCCTGTTCGCAGAGGGCCATGCCCATGATCATGGCAATCGGCGCCGATGGGACCGCCAGCCACGATGGCGCCAGGATTGGAGCATTCTCGCTCGAGTAGCCAGATGTCGATGAGGGTTCGGAGGCGTTCGCTGGTGAGTGGAGACCCGTCGACGTGCAAGATTCCATCGGCGCGAGCATCGGCTTGTGCGACCGTTCGGCATGCCAATTCCATCACCTCCTCGGTGATCTTCTGCGCTTGACGGATGTATTCGATTTCTTGCTCGTCTTTTTGGCGACGTTCCATAACCCCCCATTGCGTATCGCAATAAATTTCGATGCCAGCCCGTTGGAGCATTTCAGCATAGATCATCGGAAGCGAGCGATCGACCGTCACCCGTCGCATTCCCCAGCGTTTGAGTGCCTCTGCTGCGGACTGTGCGGTTGCAGTTTCCCGGTCCCCGGACAACCCTCCGTCCGGAGTGAAGTCGGCGGGACAAGCGACGTTACTAGCGCGGGCATGAAGTTTCGCACGTCCCATTTCGATATCGCGGCAAATCAATGTCGAGTTCCAGCCGCCACCGGACTTTGGAACCTCTAGATAGACAACGGGGTCGCCAACCAAGAATCGAATCGTTCGGTACAACCCTGCATTCAGGGTTGGGATTCCGGCCATCATGCGTGCTTCAGTCATCGTACTAACGCTCGTTTTTTAGTTTGTGGGAGAAGGAATAATGGAAAGGGAATAGGAAGTGGATTTCTAATCGTGCTACGTTGGGATCAGGTAACACCTACGGCAAATGCAGTGGCGTATTCTTTGCAATGAGAGATGGAGATCTGAACCGTGCGAATCCCTTTTTCCATAGCGATCTCCGCAGCCCGATTGGCGAGAAACAGAGTGGGAGCGCCTGAGGCTTCATTGATCACCTCGACGTCGGTCCATTGAATTCCCTTCGCCCAGCCAGTCCCGAGAACCTTGAGCACGGCCTCCTTTGCCGCCCAGCGACCCGCGTAATGTTGGTGCGCCGATTTTCTCGCGGAGCAGTATTCGATTTCTCGCGGTGTGAAGACTTTTTGAAGGAAAAGCTCTCCATGCTTTTCGAGCATTTGGGCGATTCGATCGCACCCGATAATGTCGGTACCTATTCCTAGCAACCGTCCGGAGCCGACGTTTCGAGGGAACTCGTGAGATTCATGCTGCATTTCCAGCAACGGTTTCATGGGGTCGTGTTTTTCAGTACTCATGCTTTAGTACTCATTGAATATTCTCGTCACACATCGCCCCGAGCCGTCGCGAGCCCCGATGGGATCATCGCTAACAACTGCCTTTGGGAAATGATCCTCACCGGTTGCCCCTCGTTTTGTCGACGGGTGACTTCCTCAAGGTTACTCTCAAGGGGATTGGCGGTGCGCATATTAATAAGGGGCGTAGAGGGGGCGGTTTCGGAAGCATCTGCCGATGCCGAGGGAACTCCTAAGATGAGGTAGTGTGTTTGTAGATTCAAGTGGGATTGTACGGTAGCCCCGAGTTGGCTCAGGAAACTGAGGGAATCTTCTCGGTCCAGCCCTAATAGGTTATGGATCAGCACCACATGTTTTCCGTTGAGCGGCTTGGCGTCCTTGGAATGGCTCAAGATCTCGTCCGCTCGAAGCCGCGATTGCCGGACGGCGGATGAACTCGTTGGGACACCATCGATTCGGAAGGAGCGAGGTTCGTATCTAGGTTCAGGCTCAGCGACGGTTTGCTCCATACGCGATCGTCGAACTGTGCGGGGTTGGCGGATGCGATCGGTCCAGACACGCCCCCGGGTCAGTCCGAGGTGATCCTCGAGCTGATCGAGATCCTCGGCGCCGGTTTTCTCGGCTGCTATCATCAAAATAGTCGCCGAAGTCCGGGCGTCCTCGAGCGCGTCATGATGTCGGAATTGGATATTTAAGTGTTGAGCCACATTGGCCAATGCGTGCGACCTTAGGGAAGTAAAGGTGCGTTTGGAAATCAATCGGGTGCATTGTAGGTCTACCGGTTGCATCGCGATGTCGTAGATCTGGCAAGTCGAACTGAGGACCTTCGCGTCGAATCCTGCGTTGTGGGCGATCACTACGGCTCCATCGAGCAGCGAAGAAACTTCGGACCAGATTTGATCCCATGTTGGGCTGTCGAGTACATCGCGGGGTGTGATCCCATGGACAGCTACACATCGCGGGGAAAAGAACATTCGTTGAGGGCGAATCAACCACTGGTGCTCGCTGACGATACGCCATGGTTCGACCATGGTAATTCCAAGTTGGCACGCAGAACCAGGTTGATGGTTCGCAGTCTCGAAATCAAGGACAGCCATACGAGTCATCGATGACGCTCCCTAAACGAATTGGCACTTCGGAAATAAGGCTGCGAGTTTTTCTTGAGATGCTCGTCCTGCGTACTCCGACATTTCATATGCTTCCACTAAGGTTGGCGGATCCCCCCAGGCTCGATTCCAAAAGCGATCGCTTCGAGCCGATGTGCGTTCGAGATACCAGTCTCGCAGCCATTGTCGCAGTGCCGAAGTCCGTTCGGTCTCGGGCATGCCAATCGTGTTGGGCATCGTGTGCGCTGCCCGATCGATCCAAGGCATCCATTCAAAGAACTGAGACTCGTGGCATGCGAGCATATCGAGGATGCTATCTAAGTACGGCGACGCGTCGAGCACTGCGTCAGGGCGAAAAGGGGCGGGCCGTGTAAACAAGTCGACCATGTACGCCACGATGGGCTCTCGACGTGGGGGAGGATATCCCGGCGCGATCTTGGGAACCATCACCATGTACGAAGCATCCTGGACCGCTTGGCCGACCGCTCGATGGTCTGGATGGTAATCGAATGGACGGTGGGTGAGTACCAAATCAGGGCGAAACGCGCGAATCTCTCGGATGATCGATTCTCGAACGTCAAGGGTTGGTTGAAGTGACCCGTCGGGATAATCCCAAGTGACATAATCGCATTGCAAAAAGATTCCGCTGCGGGCGGCTTCGGCGCGGCGCCGAGTTACTAGTGCATCGGAGGCCATTTCGTGGTGCCCCGATTGGCCGTTGGTGACACTAATGATCTTCAGGGTAGAACCTTGGTTCCGATGCGCACGGAGTAGTCCCCCCGCGAAAAACTCGGCATCGTCGGGGTGGGCCCCCAGGACTAAAACCCGTGGCGAGGATGGGGTAACGGGATCGGCGTCAGCGGAACGCTCGGCGGGGACGACTGGGGTAGTCATCGATTCCTTTCGGTGGGATGCATACTCGAGGTTGTGGGCAGAAGAAATAATCGGTTTTCCACTCCATCAACCCAGCCAATCAACCAACCCATTTCATCAAACTTGATTTTTCTGAGGTTGCTCGAGCGCGATTGTCGCTCAAATGCGATGGGAAAGGCAGACGAACTATCGGAGCGGAATATCCACACGATACCAAAATGGATGCTGTCTGTCCCCCCGTCGTCGGACGTCTTCCAGCATCACGCGTGTGTTCCCCGCAGCATCAATGCGTTTGGTAGCTCCTTTGGTTTCGATCGAAACTTTCCGAGTGAAGTCAACGATCTCTGGCGATAGCCAAAGAGAATATTCTTTCGCTGCAACTTTGGACATACGAATAGCATTGGTTTCCCGATTGATGGAGCCCTCGATTTCGTATTCATCCCATTTGTCCGGAGGAAACAGAGGATGTACGAGTTTGTCCGGAAACAGGTTCGCAGTTTCGAACCACCAGAAGTATCGATCCCCTGCGCGACTGGTCACGACCTCGAATTTTTCCATATTGAAATTACGACGTCGTGTGGGGATTTCAAGCCATTCGAAGATCCTTGGTAGTTCCTCTTGGAAGTGATCATGGCCTCGGCCTTGGTAGAGTGTCACCATCGTATCAATGTTCTTGCTGTCGAGCATGTTGTCCCATGTTTGCGCGTTTAGGAACATCGGATTCTCACCGTCGAACTCACCGTTAACGAAATAGGTTGGAACGTAACGAGCATTTTTCCAATACTGGATAATGTACTTCTTGGCGATTCCGCCGATGATGACCGCCCCCGCCCATAGATCGGGGTGCGCCAGCGCTAAATCCCACGCTGCATCGGCGCCCATGAAGTGTCCAGCGACGAACACTCGATCGGTGTCGATACTGAACCTCCGCATCGCATCGCGAAGTGGTGACAAAATCAGCATGTGTTCATTTTCGGTATAGTTGTAAACAGGCTGTTTGTCTTCATTCCATTCGGGGGAAACCACGATAAAACCGTGGCGAGCGGCTTCGCCATAGCATCGCAGCATTGGGTCCGTGCGGTCGAGCGATACCCACCAATCCAATTCGTCTTGAAACAAGATCTCTTCGCTGGGCAGTGCGAGGATGCAAGGGTACTTGCGATAAGGGTTGTACTCAGCAGGTAATTGGACTGCATAGCGAACCGTTCGACCTCGCATTTTGTCTCCGAGCGGGACTTCGATGACGAATCGTCCCGCCACGGGACGGCTTGCCGTTTCACCGGAGTCTCTGGACAGAACCACCGTTTCGGTGACACCCTCCGACGGGTCCGTAGTCGTGGGCGGAGCCATGTTTGCTAGGATTTTGGCGACGTAACGCGGCGTGCCGGATTCCAGCTTGGAAATTTCGTTGATCAGTTGGTCATTGGGCTGGCGATCTGCGAGGTACTTTTGGATCATGCTTCGGGCGATAAAGCCGGAGCGAACGATAGAAAGGTTTTGCTCGGCGACACCTGCCCCATAGAGCCAACCGCTCAATCCGAGTGCGGCTCGCGCATCGTTGCTCAACGTAGTGTCGCTTCGCAGTCGGATATAATCCGCGAATCTTCCGCGCGTATCGGCATTGAGATACTTTTCAATTTCATTAACGAAAGGTGTCAATTCTGTTTGCGTGTTTGCATCGGCGATTTTGCTGATGTCCTCGCGAAGCCAGGCTAGTATTTGGTCGCATTCTTTTGCGGTGTCGGTGATCTGCTCAAGTCGCCGATCGATCTTGAGTTTGGTTTCCGCCGACACCGACTTTGCGTCGAAACTTCGAAGCATCTGCTCGGCGATCGAATACTGGCCTGCATTTTGTGCTAGGACGACCGCCTCGAACATTTGATTTGCGAGGAGTTGGTCGAGTCGTTTCAGTTCGACACGTTTATCCTCCAGTTCTGGAAAACGGTTGATGGCTCGGACGAGCATATCTCGGGCTTCGATGTAGCGGTTTGCTCCCATGTAGACGCTGACGATATCGAGCCAGTCTTGCGCGTTATTGGGATCGGCATTGTTGATCAAAATATCCCGCAACTGGAGTGGGGGTACCGACGACACGGCTACGCGCATGTCCCAGGTGATCGAGGTTTTGGGCGAGTGCCCTTTTAACGCTTGAATGCGGACATACTGAGGCGATATCTCGGTGATGCCTTGTACGATCTGCTTGTAAGGACTCTGGAATGTGTAGATGCGTCGGCCCCAACGATCGAACGGTGTCGCAGAAAACGCGCTACCCAAGCCGCCTCCGATGATGGCTTCATTCTTGCACAAGTTATCCTGCTTCTTCATCAATATTTTGAACGGGGCAGGTGTCTCTTCCGGTTGGCGGTTCGCCCTTTTGATACTGAAGTAAGTGTTGCGCAGCCCATCGTCGATGACGCCGATACGAGCTGCCGTTGGGGCCTCATTACTCCCCGCGGAACCTTGACGGTTTAAATGACCGATCGCCCGTTTAATCCCTGGGCCAATCGCTAAACCATTGTCGAGAATGTCGGTTTGCAACTGTTGCTGAGCAAACGATGGTGGGATAGGTTGGAAAGGGAAAACGAAACCAATCCCGAGGAGCCAAGCGAAGACGCGGATGCCACGAACTAGAGGACCGCCGCAGCTATTCGACATGAAGTACTCGCTTTTTGCGTCTATAGGCTATCGCCCACCAAAGTATTTCTTGAGGGTTTCTGAAGCCGCATCCGTGGTGTTTTTCGTCGTTGGACCGCTTGTCATTTTGGGCAATTTCATCGGCGGCTTCTTGTCTGGACGCTTCAGTTTGGATTCCGAATCGTCCTTCGAGTCGGTCTCTTGCGATCCCTCGGCGACTTGACCGGGGTCCAATCGCGTGGTGTCATCCGTATTGAATTGGCGAGTTTCCGGTTCGGAAACGGTAGCCCTGCGATCGATTTGATCCGCTTCGAGCAGCCAGGAGCTGATATCGAAGCTGTCTTTGGAATCGGTGTTCTTGTGTTCAGAAAGCCTATCGGCTGCTTCTTTGACGGATGCTACTTCGGGTTTTTTGGCGCTTGCGATCCCGACTTCGATCGCGATTTCAAACTCCAACTGACCGATCCGAAGCTTGTCCCCTGACTTGAGGATCTTCGCTTTGTCAGGTGAGAGTTGCTTGTCGTTGACGTAGGTGCCATTGCGGCTTTTGAGATCCAAAAGAAGAACACGGCCATCTTTCTGGACGATGACGCAATGGCGACGACTTACCGATTCGCTCTTGGGACGGAGTTGGCAATTGTCCCCTCGCCCAACGAAGAGCTTCTCATCCTTGATGGGAATCTCTTTGCCCTCGTGGTTTCCCGATAAAACTTTCAATGAAACCTTCATTGCCGTCCCTTTTGATTATCTCAAACCGCTTATGCTTGCCCCGCGTCCCATTGCAACGCGTTTACCACCAGCAATCCGCGACCCATTGAAGGATTGTTGGCTGGCAGTCGTTCCCGTGTTCACTCCTTGAACCAACGTGCAGAACTCCTCATAAAGCTTCGGCCAAATCAAGTTTGGGGCCTCATGAAGCGTTTTGCCTTCCAATGCTTTGGCTTCTCAGTCGCTTCCACGACAGGACGGGCAAGCCGCAGCGGATCATCGATTGCAACTATCAAGAAAGAAGGGGTAAGCTTAGGACCCTCTGTATTCTTGATAAAGCCATCGAAACTAAGGGCGTGCGATGCGTCGGGGTTCGCCAACTTGAGTTACTGCTCAGGTCGGGTGAGAGCGAGATCTCCCCATCCAAATCGTCCGTTCATCGTAATAAATAGCCAAAATCTTTCAATTCCAAATCTTCACAATTGAGGGGCAGAATCGCACCTAAACCCTCCTTTAAACGGTCTGACAGCCATTCTTGCCACGGGAACCCGAGGGGGATATTCGCTAGATCTTCGATTCCTTGGAGCGGGCAAAATTCCCGGGAGGACCGAAGTAGCAAGCTTCCGTGCTGCAGCAATCCGGCCCGGGTACGTCGCTGGGCACTCCCAAGAACTTTATGCGCACCAACTACCAAATCAAAAGGAGTTCGTCGTTGGAAGCAGAGGAATGGGTCTTTGTTTTCTACCTTTGCCACCGTCGAGCAAGTGCAATTCTCCGAGAGGCTAGCGTCGAGGCCTAGGCGGATTAAACCGTCCCGGACAGCTTCATGCACTGCGCGATAAAGGATTTCGTTGGCCCCTTTTTCCATCATCCCAACGGATGTGGGGATCACAAAACTGTAAGTGACCTCCTGGTCATGGAGGATAGCTCCTCCCCCGGTTTTGCGTCGTACCCAAGGCAAACGGTTGAGAGACGGTTGTGACCTGCACGCGGAATCGTCGGCCAATTCCTTGATTTGCTGGAAGTGCCCTAGAGACAGTGTGGGCTCAGACCACCTGTAGATCCGGATAATGATGGGGCCTTCTGGGACGGCGCGCTGCAACAAGCATTCATCGATCCGCATATTCTCGACGCCAGATCGAGCTTCGTCGCGGACCAGCAATGCATTGTTCTTCGTGATTTCCATATGCCGTCACTCTCCAGGAGAGATGACTCCAGTACGGTGGGTGTTAGCCGTGTTGCGAGATCATTTTTTGATAGGTTTGGTAGTCCATCAATTTGGCAAGCTCACTTGGATCGCTCATCTTGATCTTCATCATCCAACCCTGATCGTAAGGATCCGCGTTGAGTTGTTCGAGCCGATCGACTAGTCCCGAATTGACTTCGATCACTTCACCGCTGACAGGGCTGTACATCGGACTGACCGCCTTGACACTCTCCACCTCTCCAAATTCTTGGCCGGCAGCTAGCTTCTGTCCGACTGACGGCAGTGCCATAAAGACAAGGTCGTTGAGCTCGGCTACGGCGAAGGCGGAGATACCAACGGTAGCAACACCGCCGGCGTCAGTCGGTGCATAAACCCATTCGTGCGAATCGCAATACTTCAATTGTTCTGGTTGAATAGACATCTTGTTTTCTCGGGATACTAAAGACCAACAGAGACGAGTTGTGGGGATTGGTTTAAGAACGCTTGTAAAATGGAAGCTCTACCACTGTTGCCGGGGCACGCGTTCCTCGTATATCGACTTCGAGGCGATTGCCAATGTTGGCAGCATCGGCATCGACATACGCCATCGATATCGGTTGATTGAATGTAGGGGAAAAGGTACCGCTGGTCACAGAACCGATCTCTTTCTCATCGGCATTGTAAACTTTGGATTGCTCACGAGCGGCCCGGCGACCTTCTACTTTTAAGCCTACCCGTTTTAGCTTGGACACGCTCGCTCCGGACGCCGAGGAAGACTTGCTTGCCAAGGATTGGCTGCCGACAAAGTTCCTGTCCTTTAGGTTTACCGCAAACGCTAGACCTGCGGTGAACGGGTCGATCTGCTCACTCAACTCATGGCCGTACAAAGGCATCCCGGCTTCCAACCGCAACGTGTCGCGGGCGCCCAAACCCACAGGCAGGACGCCATGTTCGCGACCTGCCAAAAAGATATTTTCCCAAACACGCACCGCATCCTCAGCCCGCACGATCAATTCAAAACCATCTTCTCCGGTATACCCAGTGCGCGAGACAATGCACGGCTTGGACATTTGGTCGGTTACCTTGGCTCGGTAGTATCCGAGTTTGGTGGCGGCGGGAGGCAATAGCCGTTCGCAGACTCCAACGGCTCGTGGGCCTTGGACGGCGATCATCGCGGTCGACTCGGTGACATCGTGGAACTCGACATCTGGGAAATCCGCCAGGTGAGGTTGCAACCAATGAACGATTTTTGGCTTGTTGCTCGCGTTTACCACCAGGAGAAAGTAGATTTTTCCGCTCGGGCTTTCCAAGCAACTGACAAGCACGTCATCGAGCATGCCTCCCTCTTCATTGCAGATCAGTGAGTATCGAACTTGGCCGGGTTGCATATCGAGGACTCTGCGGGTCAACAAGTGATCGAGGAGTTGATCGGCTCTGGGGCCATCAAACCGCAATCGACCCATGTGAGAAATGTCAAAAACCCCTAAGGCGGTTCTGGTCGCGGTGTGTTCAGCCACGATTCCCGAATATTGGATGGGCATATCGTAGCCCGCAAACGGGGCCATTTTTCCGCCGTTTTGGACGTGCCATGCGTGGAGTGGTGTGAAAAGATTGGTTCCGCTTTGGGGGGTATTCATGGGGGGTCGCAAACTGATTTTGGGACGGAATGCTCGTCGAAATGCTGGCTGCTCGCAGACGAAGCACTAGGCTTTTGCCTTCGCGATTTCGGTTGCTTGCCGTTGGAGCACTTTACTATAGCGGCCTCTCAAGAGGGCGAGAACTCTTCTTGACTCGCAAATTACCCAGCCTCTATAAGTTCTCCCATCATGCGTTTAGCTGTAATGCTCCCAAACTGGGTCGGGGATGCCTGCATGGCCACTCCCACCCTTCGTGCCCTTCGCTACGGAATCCCAGAGCTGAGCGAGTTCAGTTGGGTGGGTCGGCCCGCGCCGTTGATGGTGCTCGAGGGACTGCCTTGGTCCGATTCGACGCTCTGTTACAAGCCGGGATTAAAACAGTCCGGCGATCAAGGGCAGAATAACACTTGGAACCGCCGCGGATTGGTGCGAGAGTTGCGCCGCCGACGCATGGATGCGATCCTGCTCATGACCAATAGTTTGTCGACGGCCCTTGTCGCTTGGCTGGCGGGTGTGCCTCGCCGCATTGGGTATGCGCGCGATGGTCGGGGGTTGCTATTAACTCAGCGAGTGAGGATCAGCGACGGGAATCGAGATGCCCGCAAAGACCCATGCATCGATACGTACCTTCGGCTTGCTGAGGCGATGGGGTGCCCCGTATCGAGTCGCAGAACG
>VGZN01000143.1 GCA_016872635.1 Planctomycetota bacterium
GTCAAAGGCAAAGTCATCGATGTTGGGGCGAACTTTATCGAACTGGAAACTGAAGGGAAACGATGGACTGTCGGACTCGACGAAAGCTTGGCAGATGCTTACAGTCGCGCGATGGATGACTGATCCACCGATCTGTCTGTGATCCTTGCACCTCCTGAGCCCCCTCGATCATGATTGACTGGATGTTTTCCACACTCGAGTCCAGACTCAAGTCTGGCGTGATTCGCAACTTGGTTTGGCTGGTGTCAGTCTTGTCGTTTACTGGAACCGCATCGGCTCAGGATAGCGAGTTCCCATGGATCGATCTCGATTCTGAATCGCAACGGCAAGTCGTTGTCGATCGCGAATCTGGTCAGTACCTAGGCCATCCGACGACCCTGCTTCTCGAAGACGGCAAGACGATCCTGTGCGTCTACCCAAAAGGGCACGGAAAAGGTCCGATCATTTACAAACGCAGTACCGATGGCGGAGTCACATGGTCGGATCGATTACCGACCCCGGTCAACTGGGCCACCTCAC
The DNA here is from genome assembly GCA_016872635.1 of Planctomycetota bacterium. GTDB lineage: Bacteria > Planctomycetota > Planctomycetia > Pirellulales > Pirellulaceae > JBKCUI01. Next base: position 520 of record VGZN01000143.1, read on the forward strand.
AAGAAACACCTACCCTGCACCGAGTCATCGATGCCGATGGGAAAAAGCGAATCCTACTCTTTAGTGGGCTTTATCCAGTTCGACTCGCGATCAGCGAAGACGATGGAATAAATTGGTCCGACCTGAAAGCCGTCGGAAACTGGGGCGGCATTGTCACGATGGCTTCGGTCATCGCGGTTCCTTCGACCCCAGGGAAGTACATCGCCCTATTCCATGATGATGGCCGGTTCTTTGGACCTAAACCGAGCGATGAAAAAGGAATCTTCACTCTGTACCAGTCAGTTAGCACCGATGGAGGGCTAACTTGGGGCCAGCCGACCACCATCTTCGCTTCCCGCGAAATCCACTTGTGCGAACCAGGAGCCGTTGTATCTCCGGATGGTAAACAATTCGCCGTGCTCCTTCGAGAAAACAGTCGCAGAAGCAATTCCCACATCATTTTTAGCAACGATGAGGGGAGCTCGTGGACGTCTCCTGTTCCTACGCCAGATTCTTTGAACGGGGATCGCCATACGGCTAAATACTTGCCAGATGGCAGGTTATTTATTTCCTTCCGCGACGTTCCCAGAAACGGCCAAACCAGCCCTACCAAAGGCGATTGGGTGGCGTGGGTAGGTACCTACTCCGACCTTCAGCAAGGCAAACAGGGAGACTTTCGCATTCGGTTAAAACGAAATTTCAAGGGAGCCGACTGCGCCTACCCCGGAGTCGAGGTGTTATCCGACAGCACGGTGGTAACGACCACCTACGGGCATTGGACCCCCAACGAGCCCCCTTACATCCTCTCAGTTCGGCTGAAACTGGCCGAGTGCGATCAACGCCTAACCCATCGATAAATCTCCTGCCCCCACAAAGGGTGGAATCGCCCCCTTCTTCGACACGTTTTCCACTCCAATCTCGGGCCATTTTCTCTCCGGTCTGTCAGGTTCTGGAAAAAGTTGCAGGTCGTTTTTTCGGTAAGCGAATTAAAAGACGGAATTTTTTCCCAATTGGAACTTCTTTAGCAAATCCAACTCTAATCCCGTGAATAAGTAGAAATCGCGTCATCTTCGGCATAGTCGCGCGTCATCCTGGGAGGTCCGGGCAAATTGGGAGGACTGCGCAGGAAGTGGATTGAATTCAGGACGCGATCCAACTAATTTCACAGTACGGAGTTTTCAGTGGAGGCGTGATCTAGACACGCTTTCGCCGCCAGGATCCCCCTTTTCACTCTTATTAGTGGAAGCATTCGATGACCGTCTCGCCAAACCGCAGGCCACGCAACCATGTCGACCGGAACACCTCCAAGAAGCGAAATGCGCTGAGCCGGATCCTCAGAATGGAATCCCTGGAACGACGCGAATTGATGGCGTCGGACATGGCTGCATTCCACAATTACCTTGCACCATCCGATGTCGACGGCGACTTCCAAATCTCGCCGCTCGATGCCTTGATCGTGATCAATAATTTGAACTCGATCGGTTCGGGTACATTGGAAGGGAAGGCCCCTCCTCAGAATCGCAACTCTCTGTTCGATACCGACGGTGACAACACCCTTTCTCCACTAGATGCATTGACGGTAATCAACACGTTGAACCGTGGCGAAGGTGTTGGGGAAATCGCACAGGTAAAATACGAGTTCTACGCACTCAATAACGATGGCACGGTCGGTGCCAACCTCGACCCAAATCCAGCGGACTTCGTGAGTGAAGCTGTCGTCAGTACGGGCCAAAAGTTCGTAGTCCGTACACTGATGGCGGACTTGCGAGCAAAGCCTGCTGGTGTATTCAGCGCCTATCATGATCTGAACTATACGAATGCAGACGGCACCAATGTCGAACTATTGCAATTGCAGTGGTCCGAGTACAACGCGCTCAAGCTGACCCAGAGCGATCCAGATGCCGTTGTCAGCGGGAACTTTAAGCTTCAGTACGGTCCTGAAACGACGGCCACGATCGCGATCGGTACCCGAACAACTCCAGGTGGAGTTGTAGTTCCTAGCCAAGAAAACACCGCGATCAACATCAAGAACGCACTTGAGGCTCTACCTAGCATCGGTGTTGGCAATGTCGTTGTAAACGTGAACTCCATCGATCCTGACCCTGGTTTCAACTTCGACATATTCTTTAAGAACCAACGTGCTCGCCAAGATCTGCCTAACGCTGCGATTGTTGCAAACAACCTCGCTGTTTCCGTTGGAACAATCTCGCCAACGGTGAGCTCTCAGACCAATCCGACGCCAACGCAAGCCGTCGTTGCTCGTGCAGCCCTCGACTACACACCGATTGAATCGCAGTTTCCACTCTACGTGAACGGCCCGAATGGCGTACTTGATGAAACCAATGTCGCTACCGGCAAACGGGTCTTGAAGACCGTCGGCGGATTCTCGAACTCCAGCTCGCCGATCACTGGTGCAGCCGCTTCGAATTTCTTCGCCATCGTCGATACCGCATTCGTGGCCGGCTCTGCTGGGGTTGTCAACCTCGCCGGTACAGTCTCGGCTTTGCCTAGCCAAGGTAGCAATGCCGATAACTTGGGTATAGCGATGTACAACGCAACTGGCGTGTACCTCACCGCGAACCAAGTAGTGATGCCGTCAGCCACGATTACGATCGAAGACCTTCTCACCGCTCGGAACGATGCCTACTCGATCAACGAAGATGCCGGCGTCACATCGTTCGTCGTGACCTCCAACGACACCGACAAACTCAACAAAGATTTTGGCATTGTCTCGGTTACTCAACCAGCTGCCGGTGGAACGGTAACCTTCGACGCTGGTGGAACAGCAAAGAGTCTTCGCTTCACACCCGCAGCCAATTTCAATGGCCAAGCGGTTTTCACCTACAAGATTCGGAACACTTCGAACATCGAAGCCACTGCGAGTGTCGTTGTCACGGTAAACGCAGTCAATGATGCCCCCGTCATCGTTAACACCTCCTTCACAACCACCGAAGATACCGCACTCACGATCACCCCATCGCAGATCTTCTCGCCAGGCCCATCCGATGAGTCAGGCCAAGTGGTCACATTGGGGATTGTCTCGGGTCCGACGGCCGCTCAAGGCACCGCCGTTATCAATCCAAACGGCGAGCTGGTATTCACCCCCGCCACTAATTTCTTCGGCAACGTGAATATCACCGTACTGGGAACCGATAACGGCTCCGCTACAGGGAACTCCACCCAAGCGGTCCTTACCATCGCTGTTACAGCCGTTAATGATGCTCCCGTCATCGTGGGTACCAGCTTTAGCATTGCTGAGGATTCAGCATCTCCGTTGGTAATCACTCCAGCCCAACTGTTCACTCCGGGACCAGCCAACGAATCCTCGCAAGCAGTAACCCTGTCTCTGGTTTCAACCCCGGGAGCCAACCAAGGCAACGCGACAATCCTCGCCAACGGATCGCTGCAGTTTGTCCCAGCATTGAATTACTTTGGCACCGTCAATTTCCAAGTCCAAGGTACCGACAATGGCACTCCCCCACTGTCCACTACCTCAACCTTGACCATCACCGTCACCCCCGTCAACGATGGGCCTGATGCAGTCGATGATACTGGGACCACTGCCCGATTCAATGCGATCGGATTGACGGGGACTCCGAGCACGCTCGATGTGATGCGCAACGATAGCCCAGGCCCGAACGAGTCCTCGATCGATTCGATCACGATCAAACCATTCACAACGACGACCACCAAGCTTGGAGGTACCGTCGGTGTCAATGCGGATCGGACTCGCGTGATCTACACCCCACCCGCCAACGCAGTAAACGTTGTGGACTCCTTTGAGTACACCATCGAAGACACGTTTGGCCTGTCCGATAAAGCCACCACGGAAGTCTTCATCTTCCCACCGGTTCTACCATACGCTATCGATGATTCGTTCACCTTCGCAGAGAAGTCCAGCGATACCGGCGTCAATTTCAATGTCCTCGCAAACGATCTGCTGAACGATGGGGCAACCGCTCGCTTAGTCGCGATCACCAAGCAACCTGACACTGGCAAAGGAACCGCATCGATCGCGGGAACCGAAGTTCTCTACAGTGTTCCTGCACACTTCTACGGCAACGCAACTATCGAATACGAGATGGCCGATAGCAAGCCGGAAAGCTCCTCGTCGAAGGCAACTGTCTTCGTACGCGTGACCGAAGTCAACGATCCACCTGTCGCAGCCGACCGAACCGTGGCAGGGAAGGAAGACACCCCGCAAACAGTTCTCGGACTCACTATTACCAACGGTCTAAGCAAGGGACCCTTCGAGGACGATCAAGTCCTCACCGTCACGGGCGCGACCCTGTTAACCGCCGGTGCTGGTGTTGTCTCCCTAAGCAATGGCAACATCAACTTCGCGCCTACGCTTAACTACAACGGCAACGTACTCATCGAGTACACCGTGACGGACAACGGAACCACTAACGGAGTCCTCGATCCGAAGTCGGCTAAAGCCATCCTGACATTGGTTCTAGAGTCAGTCAACGATGCTCCGATCACCACTCCCAAGACATTCCCTGCACCTGGACAGCCTGCCTTCCTCGAGGACAGCTCGCTCACGATTCCTGTGTCGAGCGTTATTGCAGGAGATTTGCCAGGCCCAGCAAACGAATCGGGACAAACCGTTTCGTTCATCCCTTTGACCAGTTCAATCACTTCGGCCAAAGGTGGAACGGTCACTCAAGTCGGTACAAACCTGATCTACACGCCTGCGAAAAACTTTAATGGTATAGACACATTCAGCTATAACATCACGGACGACGGCACTCCTGCTCTTTCCGCAGTCGGTATCGTTACCGTCGTCGTGGCGGAAAAGAACGACGCACCGGTGGCTGATAACCTCGCTCGAAATGTCTTTGCCGGCGTCACAACAGTCCTTGATTTGACCGAAGCACTCGCACAAATGGATAAGGGTGCACCGAACGAGTCGAACCAAACACTGAAGATCTCGCGACTGATCCTACCAAACCCATTTGTAGGCAACATTTCGCTGAACGCAGCGGGCACAGCGATCACCTATTTCGCGCCGCTTGGAACCAACGAGACGGTGAATTTCCAATACGAAATCATCGACAATGGAACCACCGCCGGACAACCGGACCCACTCACCGCGATCGGAAATTTTGCGATCAAGGTGCTTCCATTCATCCCGAGCTCGATCAAAGGAACCGTTTTCGTTGATGACAACGCCAACAACAAACTGGATCAAAACTCCAGTGGACAACAGTTGGAGTTGCCCGTCGGTGGCGTCGAAATCACCCTGAGCTATCCAGATCCGGAGAATCCATCGAAGAGGATTTCTGTCACGGAAATGACAGAAGCGGACGGGTCCTACGATTTCGAATTGCTTCCTCCAGGCACCTACACCGTCAGTTACGTCAATCCAATATCGATGACCGAATCGAACACGACCGTTCGCTCGTACACGACAACCATTGCCGCTCCTGGCGATAAGAATCTGGTCTACAACTTCCCAGTCCTGGGAATCAATCCGTCCTATGGCTCTTCGATCGAATACCTAGCCTCGAGCTTCTATTTGAAGGACTCCTCCCTGCGGTCCAAGGGTATGTACGCGATAGTCAATTCTACTGGCTATACCGAGTGGACGTCGAAGAAGGATGGATTCGCTGGCGATTTGTTCCACGAAGTTGTCCTCAGCAACGACGGCACGCGAGCGTACTTGACCGCTGTCCGTGGTCAAAACCAAGTCTTCACGGCGACCTTGGTCGAGAAGAAGCAGTTCATCAAGACCCCCGCTGGTAACGGCAACACCTTGATTCGGGTGTTAGCTGGTTCCTCGGACCTCGTATGGACTCCAGTAAACATGGCGACGCCACCGGTCACGGCCAATGGTTACTTGCAAAGTGTGGATCAATTCTTCGAGCAAGAAAACTGGTCCTAAAGTGATCGTCAGCAGACAACTTTGAGATAGGCATCCTTGAGATTGAGGCCACGCACTGCGTGGCCTCTTTTCATGATGCATAACACCGATAAACGAAGTGGACAGGGCACAACATCAGCCATACCACCGAACCCTGAAACACCATGCTTTCAACACCACCTTCACCTGTCGTTGCTTGTTAAATCAATCCGCGACCGGTTATCTGCTCGAGTGCCGCAACATAACGATCTCGAGTCTGGCTGACGATATCTTCCGGAAGGGTAGGAGGTGGGCTGTTCTTATCCCATGCGGATCGGTCCAAGAACTCTCGAACGAATTGCTTATCAAAGGATGCTTGAGCACGGCCTGGAGCCCAATCATCTGCTGGCCAAAATCGAGAACTGTCCGGCGTGAGAACTTCGTCGATCAGTATCAACCGACCCTCGAACCATCCCCATTCCAGCTTGGTATCCGCTACGATGATCCCCTTCGCCTGAGCGATCTCGTTACCTCGCCTGTAAACCTCGATAGAACGCTCCCTCAGTTCGTTTGCGACCTTGCTTCCAAGCTGATCGCTCATCACTTCGAAAGATACGTTCTCATCATGGCCCGTATCAGCCTTGGTGGCAGGCGTAAACAACGGTTCAAGAAGCCGATCACATTGTTTCAATCCCGACGGAAGCCGAATTCCACAGATCGAACTCGTGCGCTGGTAATCGCGCCAACCGCTCCCTTCGATGTATCCTCGAATGACACATTCAAACGGAACGACTTGGGCTTTTCGGGCTACGATCGAGCGACCGGCCAGTTGGCCGTGTGGATCCAGAAGCTTTACCGAATCGGGCAATGCATCGCTGATCACGTGATGTTCGATCCCGAGCGAACGAAACCAAAACAAACTCAGTTGATTCAGGATTCGACCTTTATCCGGAATCCCGTTCGGCATCACCCAATCGAAGGCGCTAATTCGATCTGTGCTTATAATCAGGAGCGAGTCCCCGAGATCGTAAACGTCTCGCACCTTCCCTTGCCTCTTGGGGAATGGAAGATTTGTTTGAAGAAGAGCGTGAGTCATGGTGGCAAAAGGATATTCGGAAATGCGTTTTTTGCTACCGGCACAGACTTTTAGCTACCGGAGCATGCAAACGCCTATCGTACCTCTTCTGCGGTCATCTTGTAGATGGCGTAATACCCACCATCCGGATAACGAAAGGAATCGGGATCGATTTCCAGCTTGCCTTTGACAGAGACTACACGAGTTGAGAAGTTGGCGGTTTTTTCTGGCGCCATTTCGACAATCACGCAATCGTACAGCGCTGCCCCAGGCCCAAAGCAGCATTCTTGGTTATCTCTTACGAGAACAAATTGCTTGATGCCGTTTTGTTGAAAAACGGAAGTGGGAAGAATAAAGCCTCTCAGCTTCAGCGTTTTCTTGTTCAACTCTTCAATCGACGGAGTGATCATCTCCTCGTGGAACTCCCCCCCTTTCTCAATGTCGAATTTAAGATCATCGAACGTGATCTCACCTCGTTTGCGGGCGGCTTCTCGTGCTTTGCGGTCCTCGGCTAACTGCCGCTCAGACTTGGGAGGTGTTCCCGGCTTCTCTCCTTTCGGCCCATCAGCACTTGCCGGCTTGGATGCCTCTGATTTAAAGGTATCTGGTTTCAGAGGTTCCTGAGCAGCCCCCAACGAGATTCCGAATCCAAACACGGCAACGAAGGCCACGGTGCGCAAGCCCAATGGGGGATGAAACGGCGATCGGCTCATGGACTGAGGCATGGTCGGCTCTTCCGAGGGGCTGAATCACTCAAGGAAACAGGGAACACTCCTGCAATCGTAGCCAATGGGAGGACGGGAAGGGAAGCGTAAAATGGGTGGTTTTCAAGGTTGACCAGCTAAAATTTAGAGGTACCGTAATTTGCGAAGACCCATAGTTCCTGACTTTTCACGGACGAAACCCAATCTAGCGTGAACGAAACGCAGATTGTAAATTCAAGCGAGGTCATGACGGGGTGTGGCTCAGCCTGGTAGAGCGCTGCGTTCGGGACGCAGAGGTCGCTGGTTCGAATCCAGTCACCCCGATTTTTTGGCCGCCAAGGCCAGAAAATAGAGAGTTGATGGGAGAAAGTCGAAAGTAGGAAACCGGTCATAGTATCGATGACGCGATTCCTCCGGGGGCAGTCAAACCACAAAGTCAATTCTCCTAACAACTCGGTCTACTCTCCACCTTTCTACTCTCCTCTTTCTACTTTCTTAGAGGTTGGAATGCTATCGCCACGCTCATTAGGATGACCGAGGGACCAAGCCCATGACGTTCGCCTTCGAGAAACTGCTCGTCTATCAAAAGTCTGTCGACTTCGCTGGGCACATACGCATTTTCACAAGCAACTCATTTGAGCAATATCGACACAAAAGTTCCTGATTCCATATCCCCTTGGAGTGCTTCCCAAAAACTGGTCCTCGCCTTAATTCGCCTGCAGCATCCGCTTTAAGTGTGGTCTCATTGCTTTAGCTATACTCCTGTCGACTATTGTTGCCAGTCGCGAACTCCAGGGCTGGTTTTTAAGTTTGCACTTTAAATCGTAAACAAACACATAGGTGTACGTAGTCTTCGAAGTGCAGGTAGTATGGGAGTATTCCGCGTTAGGCAGGAGTGGGGTACGCTTGACGGTGTTGCACTCTAAATGCACATCTTCAATCGCATCCGAAGGTATGTATCGATGCCAGCACGGCCATGGCAGCTTTATTTGGTATCGAATGGATATACCTTCCTTTCCTATTGAGATAATCATTTGATTCACATAGTGAGCACGAATCCGGTAGATAAATGCCAAGGAAGCAAAAACGAGCATTGCGATCAGTGGCAGTGGCATCCAAAGAATTGCCAACGGAATCGTCAAGGGGAACAAAATTATCCCTGTAAGAATGGACATGACCAAGTAATAGATCCCTCCAGTGAAAGGATCCATCGGTAGGACCATCTCAAAACCTGCTTCGCTTTCAGAAGGACTATCTTCGCGAGTTACCTTTTCTTCCTCCTCGGATAACCCATCGTCGATCTTATCGAATTTCTCGTCCCAGAAGCCCGAGGGAAACTGGACCTGAGATTGCTCAAATGTATCTTTTACCGACGACGTCTGCGGCTCGAAAATCACTCCACATTTGCATTTCAGCTTTTTCCGCAGCAAATTCTGCTTAACGAAATAGGTGGTATTACACGTTGGGCAAACGACATGGATCTGCATCGAATAACCCTAACGAGCTATGAGTTATCTCGAAACGTCACATACAGCAGCAGACCTGGAGCTACTGACTCACCGATCAAAAATGAAAAGTATCGAACCACAGCTCCACCTAAAGCTGCCGCGTCACTTTCGGCAATCAAACCGATTCTCCCGAAAAAAATCGCTGCGTTGACCATCACCAGGACAAAGTACATGGATGCCGCAATTTGGCCAACATTTACCGCCCAGTCTTGCTCAAACAAGATACCAATGCCAGCTGCGAGGATTCCTAAGCAGATAAGTAGGTTTGAACCTACCCACGATTGGTGGACAGCGAGTCACCTTATGTCATGATATCCATGACAGGAGATTGATTCATGCGAAAACGACGAGCCTTCACTCGAGAGTTCAAACTTGCTGCGGTCAAAAAGGTCCTGGAAAAGGGCCTTTCCGTTACCGAAGTTGCACAAGAACTTGGAATCCGTGACACCCTCATTCACAACTGGAGAAGGGCTTTTGAAGCAGATGGCAGCTTGCAAAGCGAGATTCTCAACAGCCCGTCCATGGATGCAGAGCTTCGACG
>VGZN01000144.1 GCA_016872635.1 Planctomycetota bacterium
AGGTTCGTGCGATCCGGCCCTCTACATTTTAATCGCTTTGCCCAAGTCTGTTGTCTATCCATGATGAATCGATTCTGTTCTGCGGAAAGCCTGCGAGTCTACTGTACCCTTCGCGCGGCATGCATACTGATCACATTTCACGGAGCATGCATGGGAGAAGAACCCATGAATAGAGAAAGTAACACCTCGGCATCGTCCGCGGTGTATCCATTGACCAAACGCACGATTCGCGAAACAAAAGATACAACAGAACCTCAGCGAACCCTCCAACGTCATTCCGAAATGGACAGCTGGGATCCCAAAGAAACCGCAGTCATCGTGTGTGATGTATGGGATTACCATCACTGTATCAATGCCGTGCGTCGAATCGAAGAGATGCTCCCGCGTATGGAAGCTCTCATCCAAGAAGCACGCCAACGAGGATCCATCATCATCCATGCACCGAGCGATTGCATGGAAACGTACCAACAACATCCCGCCCGTCACCGCGCCCAGGAGATCTCGAAGCGACCGATGCCCGCGAAAATCGCATCTTGGAATAGCAAGACCACGACCGAAGAATTAGCCCGATATCCAATCGATCAATCCGATGGAGGTGAAGACGACGATCCCGTAGAGCACAAGTCTTGGTCAGCTAAATTGTCCGAACTGGGACGCAATCCTGCGATGCCTTGGAAAGCTCAGTCACCTGCATTAACCATCGACCCCAGCAAGGACTTTATCAGCGACCGAGGGATGGAGGTGTGGGGAATCCTTCAAGACCATGAAATAAAACACGTCTTGATGATTGGAGTCCATACCAACATGTGCGTCTTAGGTAGACCATTTGGTTTGCGACAGTTGCGTCAAAATGGAATGGATGTTGTCCTCGTCAGGGATTTGACCGATTGCATGTACAATCCCAAGCGATGGCCATACGTCGATCACTTCACAGGTAATGATCTCGTCATCAGCTACATCGAACAATTCATTTGCCCAACCATTACTAGCAATCAAATCGTTGGTGGAAGTCCAATCCAATTCAAGAATGATTTTCGAAAGAGAACGGACCTTGTGCCCACCGAAGTCCCCGCCCGACTCACGGCAATTCCCGAATGGAAGCCGATCCAATTGATGGAACACGATTCCAGAAGGCCCATGCCTAAATCGGCTTCCGGTAAATCCACGATTCGCTGCTCTCTAAGTTTCGCCACCGCATCTCTCGGCTCACCTATTACCTTGCTCACCGACAACACCGTCGAAGCAGCATGGATCAATGGAAATGCTCTGGAAAAATTACCGGCAGCCCCTGACTCGACGGGCGAAATGCAGTTCCACTTTTCCATCCACAAGGAACAGACTTTTGGTAATGACGATGCCAATGTGCTGGTGCTCAAGTGCCAGATCGACAATGAGCAAGCAACCATCCTGAAAGCCCCTTCAGTGATCACTGCCTATGGAAGAACTACGCTAACAGGTGGTTGGCAATTGTTCGACGGAGAAGGCGAAGGAGCTACCAATATTCCGCTTCCGGCAAAGTTTGGTCTCCCCCCGGAGATTTATTTCTACGCCAAATAAGAATGCGCAGATACCTTAGCGCAACCCTAGTCGTAGCCTTGGATCGCCATACATCGACTGCGCAACATGGCATTAGCGAGATCTCATTCGTCTTCAGCTACGAAGTCTTCACTCCAAAATCATCCCAGTAGTCGCCTATAATCTTCGAAAGAGGAGGGGCGGGGGGTAAACCAAGGGCCAGCCCTCGTGAGCCATCAATTTCTACGGGCCAATTTTTCACGATACTTCGGATCCGTGAGTCTGGCCGCTCCTCGATGGTGCCCAAGGTAGCAAAGTCTCGCTCGCGTGCAAATTCACTTAAGGCACTTTTGGCGAGTCGAGGGGTAATCGACTGAGCGGGTAGACCGACAGCGCGATCGCTTCCGAGGGAAATCGCCGGCAACTCATGAATCGCAATCAACGATTCGATCACGGTCTTGTAGCCTGTCATCGGATGCCGCTGATCCCAATCCACTGGCAGCAGGCAGGTTTCTCCATTAAGCGGTTCTCGAAACATTCCACTCGCCCAACTCGAAGCAGCGGTATTCGGTTTTCCAGGCCGGATAATCACGGTAGGCAATCGGGCTGAACGTCCATCGAAAAAACCTTTTCTCGAATAATCATTGATCAATAACTCGCAGATCACCTTCGTCATTCCATAGGTCGTTTGCGGAGTGAGCTTTGTCCGATCGTCGCAAGGTATTTGCATCGACTCACCTCCAAAACAAGCGATGCTGCTGGCGAATACCAACCGAGGCAACCCCGGCATAGCCCGGACAACATCGAAAATATTGCGTCCGCCATCAAGGTTAACTCGCAATGCATCGTCGAATCGTTCTTCGCATTCTCCACTTACCATAGAAGCGAGATGAAAAATGGATGTATGAGGATCCGTACCTATTGCATCCTGTACCGAATTTCGATCATCGATGCTTCCCTCGATACAAATAACTTTCGGTTTGCCACCATCTGCGGTACTGTTGCGAAATAGATCTGGAACACCGTTGAGACGAGCGTCGAACAAGACGATTTCATCGATTGGCTCGATCACCCCTTGAGGATTCGTCAATTGAGGCCGATGGAGCAACATTTTGCAGAGTTGCACCCCCAGAAACCCGCCTCCTCCGGTAATAATAACTTTCATATTCTCTTTTTCGTACTGCCACAAACCAAAAAATGCCGACTCGCCACGGAACGGACCATCCATTCCGTACTCGGCCTAAACCAATTCAGATACTCAGAAAAATCGAATCGATGAGCAACAGTTTAGCAGGAACCAAGATCGGCTTCGTCGGCCTGGGAAATATGGGCAAGCCTATCGCCAAGCATTTGCATGAGGCAGGGGCCGATGTCATGGTTTGGAATCGTAGTTCCCAACCGACTGAGTGGGCGATTGGGGAAGGGATGCAACGCGCTCAAAATCCTCAAGAACTCGCATCGTGGGTTTCCGACGGCATTGTCTGTATAAACCTGACCAACACCGAAGTGGTACGCGAGGTAGTTTTCGGGGATCAGGGATTGATCCAACAATGGCATCCAACAGCATTGCTCATCGATTTCGGAACGACCAGCGTAGAAGCTACCCAAGTTTTTGGAAAGCGAATTTCTTGGGTCGATGCCCCGGTATCGGGAGGGCAGGTGGGTGCAGAGGCGGGAACTCTTTCGATCATGGCAGGAGGAAGCGACGAGAATTTTGCACGCGCACTTCCGATTCTGAAAACAGTCGGCCAAAGGATCACCCACATGGGTCCGACCGGTTCGGGTCAAGTGACCAAACTGGCAAATCAACTGATCGTTGCACAAACCATCGACGCAGTAGCACAAGCGTTGCGATTGGCGGAACTGTCAGGCGTTGAAAGCAGTAAAGTCAGAGAAGCACTATTGGGTGGATTCGCCGAAAGCCGCATCTTGCAATTGCATGGCGAACGGATGACCAAACGCGATTTCCGAGCAGGAGGAAGAGCAGAATTGCAACTCAAGGATGTTCGACTGATTTGCGATATGGCCAGAGCCGTTGGATTTCATTCGCAGACGCTCGACACTTGCTTGTCTCAATGGGAAGAATTGGTGGAGACTCGAGGTCTCGGGGACGTCGATCATTCGGGATTATTCCTGCTTTACGAGTAACCCCTTGCCAAAATGATCCCACCTCCCAACTCACGGAACCGAACTTACGCGGCTTAAACGATCCTCCAACTAGGGCACCTCTCCAAGCCGGACCCGCCAGGGGCTTCGTATCGGGAACAACCCGGAACTCATCGGTCAGCATTCTGGAACTTGGTCGATAGGGATTATGTTCCATCATGATGATCTGCGTGAAGTAAGCGTATCCGCTGTGAACGCATTACTGGGATTTCGCACCGCCGTCGGAGGATTTCCTAGATAGGAGCAACTCTTGCTTGGCTTGATCGAAAGCTTTCTGCATACGAGGAACGTCACCGAGTCTCCGCATCACCAGGAAGTGCTTGACGTTGTAGTCGATGAAGTATTTTGCGTTAGCAGCATTCACCCTCAGTGCCACCTCGGCTGCATTTTCCAACATCATTTGTGGTACATCCCCATCTCTACACCATTCAAAAACTCCATCGAGCAATCGCTTGGGTTGCAGAAAACCTTCGTTTTCCTTCATGAACTCGGATTGGTTGTAGCGAATCATGCGATTGACGAGGATTCCAAACACACGATCTTGGAACTCGCGTGGGTATAATTTTGTCACTCCTTCGGCATACGCCTGGGCCTGACCAGCAGAACCACCCCATCGTGGTAGCATCCACCACAAGTTTGTTTCGTGAAGTCCCCAAAACTGAGGATACTTGCGCATGCACTGGCGCATGAAATCTTCCCCTTTCTGATACCCACCACCCATCGAACGCAAGTGCCACAGCATCATCTCGTAAGCCTGCCCAGGCGCATCCGGTTCGCTGAGAATCTCCTTCAGAAGAGCAAGTTTTCGTTCCTCGTGTTTTTCGTACCGCTTCAAGTCCTCCTCAGGGACCAGATTGATCATCGAGGTACCGCGGGCTTGCTTGGAAAGATTTTGCTCGAGGCATGCCGCGACGAGTCGTGGAAATGCTCGTTTGCTCTCGAGCCATTCAGCGATAGGTTTGGGCAGCGGTTGCTCATCCAAAGGCTCATCCGGATTCGCTAGCTGTTGTTGACTTGCGAAAATGGCAGCGCAATTCTGTGCTAGAATTCCATATGCAATTTCGCCGGAAACATAATCTCGGGGCCAATCATGACTCCGCAGTTCGACAGCGACTTTTTCCAATTGCTGCCAGTCCATCTTATCGATCAATTCGGTGGTAAGTTGGGTGAGGCCGTATGACATACGCGATCCCCCCTGCGGAATCCGCGACAGGACTCGCAATGACTTAGGGGTGGCCCAAGCAAGAACGCCTCCAGTCTTTGAAATCTGCACATCCATCGCTTGAGCTTCTTCAAGGATGACCGGCTGAGAATGCAACACCCCACCATCGATAACGTCGAGATCCGTTACCAAAACTTGGTCCGAGTTGACACTACCTGCAAGACCTTTTCCGATCAATGTGTAGAACGTACCTCGCTTGCTCACCTCGCTTCGAAACAGTCGTGCATCCTGCAGGAAATGCGAGTAAGGGAATAACTGCGCGTTGAATTTACCGTGTTCTCGAAACGCGAAGTGCTGGTGATCGATCCATCCATCCCACGCGGGACCTGCGAAAGGAATCGCTTTTTCCGGATCGATTCCTACCACCGAATGCTTGCTGACCGAGTCGCTTGCGTCGCGGAATTCCCAGAGCAAAATCTGTTGTTTCTGATTGCCCAGAAGCCAGTTTCCTTGAGGGTTAATGGAGATGTGAGGCGAAGATACTTGAGCCGGGCTGACGATTAGTTTCCCCGAATCCCCATCGCAGATCACACACTTTTTATCGGCGGTCACGAGTGCGATCGTGTTGACATCGGTCGCCCGCACCCAACGAACAGCAGGGCTTGGCAATTCCGTTTCCCACAACACGGACGCATCGCTAAGACCAACGCGCGCTATCGCTTTTTCCGTACGGATAAAGACAGTCTCATTCTCTACATCCCCTATGACAGCTTGGGGGGGACCGAGAGGTGATCGAATAGAAACCGGAGTCGATGGCGAGGAATCACCCTGTGCGTCCGAAAGCAATCCCTGCGATTGGATGAGATCACCCACACACCAATACAACTTGCGAGCGCGGGGGTCGAGAAAAAACTGCTCGCGACCTACTTTCTCGGTCAGTGGCACCTCAAGGATCACTCGCGGAGGAGGACACGATGTGAAAAGTCGAAAGTAGTTATAGATTTCGTCCGTCATCCAATCCGGCCGATTCCACGCTGACTGATCCTCCTGGCCAAACAGGGATTGGATCCGAAATCGCGGATCCGATTCCTCAAGGAACGCGTAGATCGAGGGGCGGATGGCTTCAAAGTATCCGTTCGGATTCCACGTCCAGTCATAGCTACCGCGACCATCGGTCGATACAAGACCGGAGTTCGAAGGCTTGACATTCTCTGGCGCGCGATACGAGGGCGAGTCGTCGCAACCGAGGCACACCAGTGCCGCAATCGCCAACCATCGATACATACGCACCGCAATCGGTAGCTTTTTCACGGCAAGGCCTTTCCAATAGGATCTCGATAGAGCTCAGGATTAGCAATGAACGGTCGGCCTGCAGACCAAGGCCAGTCCTTATTCGCCCCCGTAGGCAATAACATCTCTTCAAATATGCCGCGAGGCTGGTCGCCGAAGCTTGCAATGCGCTCAAATCCCGGAGTCGCGACATCCAAAAACGGATTGTTCGAACTACAGCCTGCTAACTTGGACTTCACAATGGTATCTTCGACGTCTGAATCGATGACCGTTTCAAGGATGGAACAGACCACGTTCCCCTTGATGCACTTTTTTAGCCAACCGATGCTAGTATCCACATCGATTGTGCAATGATCTAAATCGAAAAACGTTAATGAACCGACGTCACGTTCCGACAAGACGGCCGCCCCATCGGCTGGCAATGTGACTTGTTGCAAGCGCCACTCGCGAAGCGACGGCATCGATGGCCACTGACGTAGATCGCCTGCATCCAATGTCCCGCCTCGCAGAGTCAGTCGTTGCAATCGACCGAGGAACTCCAAGGCCTCGCGACTCGCGCCTTGCAATACCGATAAATCGATAGCTAGATCTTTGAGAGGCGACTGGCTGCGAATCCACTCCAAGGATTCAGCAGTGATTCGTGTCTCCCTCAAATCAAGGATTTCCAAATCGCGTATCGAAGCCCACGCCTTGACTACCGAGTCATTCACCGCCGAACCGCACGCACACAGAGCTAGCAACTTCGAGGCCTGACCAATCCGCTGAAGTGCCTCCCCCGCTAAGTTTGTATGGGCGATCGTCAGTGACTCTAGGCTCCTTAAATCGTCAAAGGATCGCCAGGAAACTTCGTCCAACGTGTGACCACCCAACGTAATGCTTCGGAGTTTTGAACAATCCTCTACCACCCCAGCTCGGGGCCATGGACTTGTCAACAAAATCCCCCGAAGCTCGGGGGTACGCCGAATCTGCAAACGCTCTAATGAGGGGCTGAAAACGACCGTGTCTCGCAGCTTTGGATTATCCATAATCTCGATGTCCAACGCGTAACTCCAATTGCCATCAAACAGCGACTCAATACTTCGATGGCCTTTTACATCGAATACGCGTCCGACGAGCGAATCGCCTCGAAGAAATCGAAGCTTGGGGAAAGCGGCCAGGATGTCCTTCAAATCGATCTGATCCGACGACAATCCGCGAACATCACGATGCCGCAACATCGAATAAGCGAGAAATTGTTTTTCCGTGTATTCGCGCCAAACAATGTCCTCAATCGACCAGAATCTCAATTCCTCAAGCGTTGGAATCGTCGCGAGAACCTCAAGCTGCTCCTTCGTGATTTTTGCCCATGCCAGATCCACCGTTTTTAACGATGCATACTTTGCCAAAATACTGAGGTCGACCTCGGTCAGATCTCGGTAACGCAAAGGAAGCTGATTCAATTTCGTTAAACTTACCAGCGCATTGATCATCTGCTGAGTGTCGTTGGCCGTCGGCGTCAACCACGATTCTTCCTCGTCGTCGGAATCCTCGCTAGTGGGCACCGAGTCAAAAGCGAGCCGACTTTGAATCATCTCATGCACAGGCACAAAACCTTTCTTCTCGATGACAAATACATCGCCGAGTGCATTTAACCCCATCCCACTAGTATTGCAGTTCGACACTTCGATCTGTTCGAGATTGCGGATGAATAACGGCATCTTCGTCAAAGAGGGCAGGTCCTCGAGGACCGCTTTTCGGACCCAGACTCCATTAGGAACAATACTCCTGCGATGAACACGTTCGCCAATCAAAAACGAATAGTTCTGAACCGTTTCCAACACGGGTAACCTTCGCAACTCCAGGTCCAATTTTTGCGCAGTGTCCACGGTAATTGTGCGAAGGGCAGGGCAATCCTCGACGATCAGACGCACCGGGGTGGCGTTCAACCGCTCATCGTATTCGATGCAAGTCAGTTGCTGCAATTGAGACAAACCCGCGATGCGATGCGTTACCGATTGCCCCCTCGGAGAATGAGGCAACAACAATGAATAAAGAGTATTCATTGACGGTATCGGTTGCTCGCCATCGAGCGCCACATCCGTATGAACCAGAGTCAACAGCCTTAGGCGAGGCATATCTCCCCAAGCCTCTAAAGCGCGCCGATGCACGTTGGTTCGCATGAGGTTGATTTTCTGAAGGGACTTGAGCCGCCCGATGAGCCCAGCTGTCTCATCGTCCAACGATCGGCCAGAAATACGAAGCTCCCGAAGGGCGTATCGTTTTTCAAGCGGCTTGAGACTTGCCAAGGGATAGCGATCTCCGGCTAATCGAAGCACTTCCAAGTGCGGAAGCGAAACAATTTTTTCCAAAAGTTCTTTCTCCGGGTTCTCGATCGTTACGCCGGTGATTCGGTTCCACGATACCAACCAATCATCGAAACGCCCTTTCGAAATTCGCTGGATCGGCAGCGGTATCGATCGCGAAACATCGACCCAACCTCCCGCTTGTTCGATTTCAAACCGGAGCGACTCCTGCTCGTTATACGTTTTCCTAATCCAACTGTACTGCCCCAAGAAAAATGCGATCAATGCGACCACAAGAAACAAATCGCTGAGGCCGAGACTGCGAGGCACTTCGGTTTTTTGGCCATTCTCGCCGGTGATGCACTTGGGTCCGGTGTACCAAAAGGTAAACGCCAGCAAGCCAACCCAAACGCAAATATTTCCCGCCAAACGAAAACCATCGAAGATCTCGTGCGGAGGCGTTGCAGGAAGATACGTCCCTCAAGGCTTTTGGTATTGAAACACAGCGAGATAGGTCCACGGCCATCCTGCCACCGATTGGGCTCGGTCATCCACCGCGACCTCAGATTGATCAAACGGAAACCTGTTAACCTGATCGACAATCGTAACGTCGAGTGTCCAAAGCCAGTTGCAAGCGATCGCCAACAGAACAACGGCCAGGGTCGGGACGAAACGACTAACTTTCCATGAAAGGCCTTGAAGTATCGTCATAGGTTCGATGACTTCCATTTTATCTGACTAGGTATCTGTCCCGCTAGAAATCCGAAACTCAGCCGCAAAACACATCAGCAATCGCAGCCAAACAAGATGACTTCCTAGGCCCAAACATTGTGGCCGCCTGCGTCAACACAACAAACAGCCATCCCCAAATTCTATCGACAAATCAATCTGCTCGTACCAAATTGGAAAACGAGTTGCCAGGTTTTGCAAGGAATCCAATGCGTATGTTGCCTAGATCCAAATTTCGCGACTACCCAATCTAGAAGCAATTGCGTGAACGAAACCGACGAGAGTCTTGTTGGCAGTTACCGCAACCAATTCCTGAGAAAGGAAAACCGCCTGAGGACGATATCTCCAAGCCAGAAACCGCTCGCGCAAAAGAACATCCCGAACAACGACGGCACCGCCAAAAAGAGACCTGCCACAACGATCCATTCATCCATCTTCAATACCGAGTAGACAGAATCAGCATTGGGCCTAAAAGGGCGAAAGATCATCAGCATCGAGGACAACGTAAGAAAGCCGAAGAATCCTCCCAAAGCGGCACCAACTCTTGCACCACGCCACAACGGAGAAACGGCTAATGGCGACGTCTCTATTTGCGGGGAATTATCGGTCGTTACACCGCGACAAGTGGGCTCGTAAGGATTTTGCTCGTTCATGGATTGAACGCGATTACTGGATCGAACTCGGCAGACCAATTATGCATAAACGATAGCAACCCACAGCGAAAAAACCAATAAAAAAACCCCGCGTGAACGATTGTTCACGAGGGGTTTTTAAAAACCGGCAATACCTACTTTCGCACTGGTGGGCACTATCATCGGCTCAGAAAGCTTAACTACTGTGTTCGGGATGGGAACAGGTGATCCTTTCTGATAAAGTCACCGGGAATGAACCACGTAGGTGGTAACCTACGTGGCCCAGTGTTGGATTGGTTTGATGGCCGCAATACTAAAAGAACAAGTCTTTCAATTTTATCGGATCCGCACTGTTTGAGTGCAAGATACCGATGGTCAAGCGTT